>JAYYRS010000368.1:0-4774 GCA_036126975.1 Myxococcota bacterium | reverse complement strand
CGTGGCACACGGGGGGGAAGGCCCTGCTCTTCGAGGACGTCGCCGGAGCGGACTTTCCTCTGCTCATCAACGCATATGGCTCGTATCGCCGGATGGAGATGGCCTTCGGCTGTCACGAGGAAGGCCACACCCCCGGGGGGTTCGACGCGATCGCCGCCCGCATCAGTTCGCTGACGAAGCCCGTTCCGCCCCGTAGCCTCGGGGAAGCCTGGGAGAAGGCGAAGGAGGTTCTGCCGCTGCTCCGGATCACGCCCAAGACCGTTTCCAGCGGTGCGTGCCAGGAGGTCGTGAAGACCGGAGATGACATCGACCTTACGCGGTTGCCCATCCTGCGATGCTGGCCACTCGATGGCGATCTCGCAGCCGTTGGCTACCCCGCCGACGTCAACGTCGACGTGCCCGACCTGGGGCACCCCGACATCGACGCGGCGACGTGGGATGCACGCTACCGAGGTCGGTACATCACGCTCGCGGGCATCCACACCATCCATGCCTCCGACGCCGGCGACCCGAGGCCCGCGAGCCACAACATTGGACTGTACAGGGTGCAGCTGCTCGGAAAGGACCGCTGCGCAATGCACTGGCACGTCCACCACGACGGCGCCGCACACTGGCGGTCCTGGAAGGCCCGCGGCGAGCCGATGCCGGTCGCGATCGTGCTCGGAGGCGAGAGCGTGCTGCCCTACGCGGCGACGTGCCCCCTCCCGCCCGGCATCTCCGAGCTGCTGATGGCGGGGTTCCTCAACGGGAGCGGGATCCCGCTTGTGCCATGCAAGACGGTACCCCTCCGTGTGCCGGCGAACGCCGAGATCGTCATCGAAGGCTACGTCTCCCATCAGGCGGGCCCGATCGGGTGGGATCCACGCGACCCCGACGCGGGTCCGCTGGGGCCGGACGCAGTGTTCGAGGGGCCGTTTGGCGACCACACGGGGTTCTACTCGATGCCGGATCGGTACCCGGTGGTGCGGGTGACCGCAGTGACCCACCGGCGGAACGCGGTGTACCCGACCACGATCGTCGGCCTGCCGCCACAGGAGGACTACTACCTGGGAAAGGCGACGGAGAGGGTGATGGGCGCCCTGCTGAAGGTCGTGATCCATGACGTCGACGACTACGACCTGCCGATGTTCGGCGCGTTCCACAACTGTGCCGCGATGCGCATCCACAAGCAGTACCCCCTGCAGGCGCGGCGGCTCATGCATTCGGTCTGGGGCGCAGGCCAGATGGCGTGGACCAAGTGCGTGTTCGTCGTTGACCAGGACGTGGACGTCCATGATGCGGGTGCAGTCCTGACTGCGGCCGCTCGCTGGTGTCGACCGGGACGGGACCTCGAGACCGTCAACGGACCCCTGGACATCCTCGACCACGCTGCCCCTCGCCTCGCCACCGGCCAGAAGCTGGGCCTCGACTGCACGCGAAAGTGGCCGGGTGAGGAGGTCCATGGACGCGAGGTGGCCGGCGCGGATGGTCCCGTCGATGTCGCTGATGCGGCTTCGGCAGCCGCGCACCTGACGCGCATCCGGTCGATCCCGGGTGTGCTGGACGCGCGAGTGCCGGCCCTCGCGCCCGGCTGGCTGCTGATCCAGGTCGACCGGGGGTTCGATGAGCCCTCGGGCGCGGGGCTGGGCCGGCGGGTCCGGGACGTCGCGGTGGCGCTCGATCCTGCCGAGGACGGTTCCGCTGCGCTCCCCTTTGTCATCGTGGTGAGCCGCGACGTCGACCTCGACGATGCGGTCGCGCCCTTCTTCCACTGGCTGGCCAACATGGACAGCGCCAGAGACATGGTGGTGCGTGCGGATGCGGACCGGGTTGCGTTCGACGCGACGGCCAAGACCGCTGCGGACGCACAACCGGGTCATCCGGTGCGAGCGTGGCCGCCTGTGGTGGAGATGACGCCAGAAGTGACCGAGGCGGCGACGGCTCGTCGGCGGTCGGAGGGGCTCATCGCAGACGATTGAGGCGAGCCCTGCTCAGTGGCCGGCGCTCCGGTAGAGCAGGCCGATGAAGGCCACACCGGTCGCGATGCCGAATGCCCAGGCGAACGCGCCGGGGTACCGGGAGAAGATGTCGTCGGCGACGGGCGGCTGGTCGTCCATGGGTCACTCCGTGGTGGACGCAGCATGTATCCCGTCACCCCGGCCTGGTTCAAGTCGAGCGCATGGGACCGATGCGGCTTCGGTCCTTCCGGCGCGGTCATCGTGGTGGGACGCAGTCGGGACCCGCAGCGTAGCGGGAACCTGCGATGCCCGGTGGTCGGCAGCAAAGCGGGGTGGGCCACGGTGGGGGCCATGCCGCCACCGGGCGCGTCAGCTTCGGCCCAGCGCCTTCTTGAGGCTGGAGCGAAGCCGCCGGGGAAGGACCTTGCGCGCTACCTTGCGCGCCATCCCGGCCCCCTCCACGCGGGGCGGAGGGGCCGTCGACTCGGTGGGGCCAGGATCCGACGGGACGTGGGGTTCCTCCACTCGTATGGTCGGGGATTCCGCCAGGGCTGGAGCGGCCTGCGCCGGCCCGGGCGGCGCGGATGCCGCCTCCGGTTCAGGTTCAGGCACTGCAGCGGGTGGGGGAGACGCCGCCGGTGCGGCTTCGTCGGCCGGACCGTCTGCTGGCGGGGATGATGCGTCGGCCGCGGCGTCCCCGGGCGGGGCCTTGGGCGGCGGTCCATACGGTGCCTTCTCGAGTGCTGCCGCCGCCGTCTCGTCGAGGTGGAGGTACTGTTCTTTCGCCTCGACCTTCTTCCAGGAATCGGCCGTCTCCAGCGGGTCGGTCGCTTCGCTGATGCTGGGCCATACGGCTGCGAGCTTCTTGTTGATCTCGATGTACTCCGCCCACTCCTCCGGGACCGACTCGGCGTCGAAGATCGCCTCTACCGGGCACTCGGGTACGCATGCGCCACAATCGATGCATTCGTCGGGGTCGATGACGAGGAAGTTCGGCCCGTCCCGGAAGCAGTCGACCGGGCATGCGGCGACACAATCGGTGAACTTGCACTGGATGCAGGGCTCGGTGACGACGAAGGGCATGTTTCTCCCGGCGGCTCGGGTCGGCCCTATCCCCGAATGCAGGGTCGTGGCGGGCGGCTGCGCATCCGCGGTCGGCGGGATAGGCCCGGCCAGCCACCACCCGCCCCCAGGAGGTTCCCATGGCCACCGAATACATCGCCTTCGTGACCCGGTCGAAGCTCCCGCCCACGTCGGACCTGGTGCGCGCCATGTGTTCCCGTGGTTTCCTCGTCGAGGTCGATACGGAAGAGAGCTTCGCGGAGCTCTCCGGAAAGGTGCCGGTCCGGGTCGATGGCGAGGCGCTCGACATCAGCGTCGAGGTTGGGCCAGTCGAGCCAGGCGCCATGCCCGAGGCGGACGTCGACCCATCGGTCGTGCGACAGGTCGTCAAGAACACGGACACCCGAATCACGTTCAAGGCAGACGGGGCCAGCGCAGGATGGGCCCGGGACCTCGCGCGGGCGGTGGGGCTGCTCGCCTGTGGCGCGTTCGCGAACCCGGCGGAAGGCAAGCTCATCAACTTCGGCCGCTGAACAGGGGTCGGTTCCACGCGGTGGACATCGGGTCGAGGGCTGGGCCCCGCCCCGGCGCGGGGAGAGCGGCAATCTCCGTGCAGGCGGGTCAGGGGCGTCCGATCGTGTCGAGCACGGGATACCCGACCCACTCGCCGTCGTTGGCCTTGACCGCCCACAGTATCGGCAGGATGAGCAGAAGCAATCCGACGCCGCATGTCGCCCCCCCGAGCGCGTAGGCGATGAGCTGGAAGACCAGCGCCTGCAGCGCGTGGTAGCGGATGAATCCGCTCGTCTCCTGCTTCAACAGATAGATCAGCGCCGCACCGATGATGGGGAAGACCAAGGCGAGGATGTGGGCTGCCATCGCATAGGCCCGCTCCTCCCTTGTCGTGGGTCCGCCAAAGACGAGCGGGCTGCGCATCGGGTCTCCCAGGACGTGGGGCGTGGCCATGGCGCTGCCGCGGCCCTGTCCTCAGCTCGCGTGTTCCCTGGCCTCGCGCAGCGCGTCGAGACTCACGACCCGGTCGTTTCGTCCGGCGTGCAGGTCCTGGCTGCGGGCGTTGCGGGTGCGAAGCCATGCCCCGTAGACATCGCCGACGATGGCCTTGGCGTCGTCGCCCGTCGCCTGGATCCTTCCTGCGTCGATGCTCTTGCAGGCCGAGGCCTGGTACAGGAGCGCGTCGCGCCGCCCGCGGTAGAAGTCGGGAATCCAGCCCGCGGGAAAGAGCCCGATGGACTCCAGTCCGCGTCCGGCTGCGCCGACGGCCGCCTGGTCGCCAGGAAGGTAGATGAGGACGTGCTGGATGTGGCCTTCGAGCAGCCAGCGCAGCTTTTCCTCGATGCGCTCCACGAGGTCGACGCCCGCGCTTGTCACGTAGATCTGGGCGAGCTGTCGGTCACCCTGCCACTTGACGGTCAGTCGCGTCTCCCCGTCGATCACACCCGGACGGGCGACGGTCCGCGTGGTGCCGGACGCCTCGATGACGTCCCATGCCCACTCGAATCCCTCGGGGATGTGGATGGCGCCTTCCCGGGGCCGGAAGGCCAGCTGGTACTGCAGGCAGGAGATGGGCTGGGAGTGGTCCTGTTCCTCGCCCGCGTAGCGGACCCACCGGGGGACACTGCCCAGCAGGAGTCCGGTCGGCACCGCGCCGGAGCGGCGCGCGCCCTTCTGGCTTGCCGTGTGATGGGTCACGCACTTCATGTACGTCCCGGCGATGTCGCTCTGGAGGACGTGCTGCATCATCGCGACGGAGATGC
>JAYYRS010000367.1:0-4975 GCA_036126975.1 Myxococcota bacterium | reverse complement strand
CCCCCGCGGCGATGCTGTGGGATGTCGATGCGTTCGCGTCGCGCGCACTGCCCGCGCCAGTGACGCTCGACCCACGTGACCCCGCATACGACCACTCCCGGCGCTTCACCTGGCGACTCAGCGGTGTCGCTCCCGAGCGGGTGGAGGCGCGCGTGCTCATTCGGCCGCTCGCCCTCTCCATCCTCGACGACCTGGTCCAGAGCGGCGACCTCGCACCGGCGCTCGCGACGACGGACACCCTCGTGGTCGGCGGGACAGCAGTGGTCTGGCAGGGCAGCCCAGGAGAGTGCACGGACTGAATGCCATCGTCACGGCGCGGCACACACGGGCAGGACGACCACGCCATCCGACGAGGCGAGCGTCACCTCCCAGAATCCCGGCATCGTGAAGTCCAGCCACAGGTCCACCCCATCTTCGACGAGTACAGCCTCGCCGTCCGGCGCACCGTGCCCATGGTCCGGCATCACCATGGCGACGTTTGGGGCTTCCAGGGGGGCCGGTTCCAGCTCTAGCGTCCACGCATTGGTCGCGGCAGCAGCGGGCGGGTCCGGGCTCAAGGCCAACACTCGGGCCACGATGCCCTCTCCCTCGAACAGCAGCCCGGGCCGGAGCACGGCCGCTCGCACTTCCACCTCACACGGAGAGACCAGGTCGGCCCGGTCGCGCAGGGCAGGGCTGGGGTCTCCGCACCCGACCGTCCCCGCCAGCAGCATCGCGAACCGGGTCCGGGAACGTCGAAGGGGGCCCATGCCTCCTCCTATTCGATGCCTGACGCGATCAAGCACCCTGGCCGTCCGGGCGTCAGCGCTGCGACCAGCGAAGCATGCCCTCGATGTTTGCCTTCACCACACTGGGCGCGCTGGCGTCCGCACCCTTGGTCATGGCGGCGAACTTGAGGCGGCCCACGTCCTGTTTGCGGGGTGCGGACGCGAGCGCGTAACCGACCGAATCGCTCTTGATGAGCCACGCGCCGAGGTTGTACTCCGTGCGCGCACCCTGCTTCGTGCTGAGCCGGTCGGTCGCAGCCCCAAGTTGCTCCCAGGCGATGACCCGCCAGCCGTCCCGGACGCCAAAGTCCCGCATCGCGAGCTCCATGTGGATCGCACCGAGCACGGGAAGCTTGATGCGCTGGTAGAACCGGACTGCCTGCGGCGGGTCGTGTTCCGGCCCCTCCACGATGCGGCACTCCTCGACGTGTTCCACGTTCCCCGTGTACGAGGCGACGTCCATGACCCGTCCCGCCATCCGTTCGACGTCCACGGCCACGCCCGGCAGCACACCGACGCCCTCGCGAGTGGGTCGTCCCGCGTACTTCCAGGCCTCGAAGCTGAACCGCGAGGAGGAGAGCCGGGGGACGTGCGGAAAGATGCGGTCAAGAAACGCGGCGGCGCTCATGGGTCCTCCAGCAGCCCGAGTGTCCGCACTCTACCGCGCGGTGACCTGGCCGGTGGCGTCTCTCGCTACAGGTCGTAGCAGAGGGTGAACGCTCCCCCCCCCGAGTAGCTCTGCACCTGCACCAGGTGCTCACCGCCGGGACTGGAGACCTCGACCCGCTCCTCGCTGGTGGAGGACGTGGACGATCCCAGCGTCTGGTACTGCCCGTTGCGATCCTCCCGGTACACGTACAGGTCCAGGTCGGCGTCATCCGGACCCTTGAGGACGAATCGCTGCTCCCCGGCGCCAGCGCTGTAGGGGTAGCGCATGTCCCCGCCGGCACGGACCGTGTCCTGCAGCACGCCCCATCCCGCCGGACAGATGCTGGTGTTCCCCTCGGATGGCGTGGCGCCGCCCGACCCCGCCGTGTCTTCGTTTGCCGGCTCTGCAGAGCCCGTGGGAGGTGGACCCCCCACACCGACCTCGAACCACGCCGCGCTCACGGCGGCGCATGTCGCGGCCGGATAGCCCCCCGCCTCGCAGGCCGCTTCCGTCGCCGCTCGGGCCCCCGCGAAGTCCGTCCGACGCGTCATGTAGCGCGCCAGTGCCGAGTACCAGATGTCGTAGGCCGCATCGATGCCCACCCCGGGGACGACGACGCCAGACCGCACCCGGCTGTCATGGTGACGCCCCCCTTCACTCAGGAGGTAGAACCAATGGTTCGCGATCCCCGAGTTGATGTGGACCCCGCCATTGTCCGCGTATCCCGTGAAGCGAAGCCGGTAGTGGGAGCGGGAGTACCCGTCTGCTGACGGCGCCTGCATGTACCGCAGCGCCCGGCCGTCCAGCCACGTGTCTTCGCCAATGTCCCAGGTGTCGCGTCCGGTCGTACCGTCCACCCATGCCTCGACGGCCGCCGCCAACATGTCCGAGGCCGCCTCGTTGAGGGCGCCGGACTCCCCTTCATAGATCAGCGCCGCCTCCGCGTCCGTCAACGCATGACCGAGCTCATGCGCGGTGATGTCAAGCACGCCGAGGTAGCCGGTGGAGTAGCCGTCGCCATCCCCGAAGACCAGCCTGCGGCCATCCCAGTACGCGTTGGCGAAGCGCCGCCCGTAGTGCCCGAAGCTGTAGACCACCGCTCCGCGGTCGTCCCAGGAGTCGCGGCCCTGCGTTTCCGCAAGCAGGTCGAGGGCAGCACCCACGGCCTCATGGGTGGTGCGCAGGTCGGCGTCGGCACTGTCGCCGATGACGGCGGCCGCGCTGCTCGTGCTACCGCGGTTGTCGAGCGTCACCTTTTCGGCATCCTGGAGGGCGACGTCCTGCAGGTCGTCATAGCTCCAGGCGACCCTGCCGGCATGCGCATCGACGAACACGACCGGCATCGACGCCAGCCCCGCGTCGTCGACGAGCCGGAGCCGCACCTGCCAGGCCAGCACGTCCCCGGCGACCCGGCGGAGAACGACGAGTTCCGTCTCCGGGCGCTCCTCGAGAACGAGCTCCCGGTCCTGGGCCGCACGCGCGATGATTTCGGCAGTCTCCATCTCCACGGATGGCAGCGGGTCCAGCTCGATGTCCCGGACCAGCGTGTCCGACACACCAAACAGCGCGCCGCGGGGCGTCAGATGCACGATGGCTTCACCGCCAAATACCGGCACACCCCCATGCAGCTGGCGATAACGGACGTGCCCCATGTCCGCGGGATCGCGTTCGGTTTCCACCCGCTCAAGCGAATCCACTCCGTCCAGGAGCTTGGGGTTCTCCGAGAGCAGCGCATCCGCCCGGGCCTCGACGGCTTCCGCTGCCATCGGCTGCGCGGGTGCGCTCTCGACACCGAACAACGGAGCGCCAGGCTCCACGACCGCCTCGGTGCTGCATGACGCGCCAACGGAAGCAACGAGACCCGCAAGGAGAGGGGGTCGAAGGATGTCAGTGCGACGGCGCATGGCGGTATTCCTCAGATCGAAAGCGGTCGTGGCGCCGGGTGCGGCCGGTCGCCCGTGCCGGTGCGACCGGGTCGAGCCCGACCCTCCGGGGTCCTCTCTCCGAATCACGCCCGTCTGAGAAGCGATCGGATGTCAAAAAATACAGATAAAACCTACCTATTCCTTCTCGCATCCTCCATATATCTACTCAAAGGTACATTATCAACGCAGACCGACCCGCAGCCCCGTCCCCATTTTTTTTCCCTGGCGATCCCTGCGGCCCCGTGGCTCGGCTATCGAGCGACCGCCAACGCACCGGAGTCATGGAAGACCATGGATTCGTGAACACCGGCCGGGACGGATACGCCGTCCCATACGACGCAGTCCCGCAGTACTGCTCCCGACGGTACCGTGGCACCAGCGCCAATGATGCTCCGCTGCACCCCGCCGCCGATGGTCGCGCCCACGCCGACCCATGAGCCACCGGGTCCTCGCTCTCCCTCCGACCAAACATCGAAAGGCGTGGGCAGCGTCCCGTCGAGCACTGCGAGATTCGCGGCCAGATACTGGTCGGGCGTTCCGATGTCGACCCACGCACCCGCATGCAACATGGACCGGACCCGGCGCGACGGCAGGACCGCGGTGTAGGCGGTCCGCACGATGCACTGGTGGCCGTCGGGCACCAGAGAAAGCAGGTCCCGGTCCGCGGCATGCACGCCGGTAAAGTGCGTTCCCGGAAGACCGACGCCGGGCGTTCCGGCGAAATCCCGCATCCGGACTACGACATCCTCGGCATCCCGATCGACCGGCGCCCGGGCGCCCAGGGTCGGATCCGCCCGCAGGGCCATGGCACTTCCCCCCTCGGGGACGGCATCCAGCAGCGACGTGAGGTCGATGTCGCAGAGGATGTCGCCGTTCACGACCACGAACCGTTCGGCGAGACGCCCGCGCGCAGCCTTCAACCCACCGCCCGTGCCCAACACCTCGGGCTGTTCGACCTGAAGACCGACCCCACGCGAGACCGCCCACGCTGCGACCTGCTCCCAAAGCCAGTGCGCATTCACCAGCACATTCGCATGGCCATGCTGCCGACACAGGGCCAGCGCATGGTCCAGCATCGGCACACCGCACAGCGGCATGAGGGGCTTGGGGCGATCCAGCGTGAGCGGCCGCAACCGTGTCCCGAGGCCCGCGGCGAGCAGGAACGCCGTGGCAGGCGGGGCCACACCGTCAACGGATGGATTCGACATCAGCGCTCCTGGGCATGGGGCCGCGAGACGGGGATGCACCATCCCATGGATGTGCGTGCACTGCACCCCGGGGCTGCCCTCGCGCTACAGGGCCGTCGGAGGGCTCATGGCGACCATTCCATCCCTGTTCGTCCGCCGCATCACCCAGGCGCCTGATGCGCCTGCCTTCTGCATCCGATCCGGCGATGACCAGGCAGGCCTCGGACGACCCTCGGCGGCGCATCCGGGCTGGACGATGTACACCCTCCGCGACTTTGGGCGACACGTCTCGGGCCTGGTGCGGCGCCTCTACGCACTGGGAGTCGGCCCAGGTGTACCGGTCGCCCTCGTCGCAGAGACAAGCCACATGTGGGCAGCCGTCGACCTCGCCGTGCTCGCGTTGCGCGGGGTGACGGTCGGCATCCACCCCTCGCTCACGGGCCGCCA
>JAYYRS010000366.1:0-13631 GCA_036126975.1 Myxococcota bacterium | reverse complement strand
CGCCGCGTCGCGCATGCCCGCGCCCGCGGCTACATCGAGACCTGTCCAGCACGTACTGCCGGCAGCGTCTGTCCAGCGACCGGTGAGGTGGTCCCTCGTGGCGGACGCTTCGCAGAAGGCATCCAGCCTGGCGGCGCCCAGGGCTGGACCCGTCCGCTCGCCATGGAGCCCGTCCTTCTCGGGCATATCGTCGGCCCTGATGGAGAGCTCCGGGAGTTCATGCGCTTCGAGCAGGCTCCCGCCCATCTCATCGCAGCGCTGGTGGCCGCCGAGGACAACGCCTACTTCGATCACCGGGGTGTCAACGTCCGGGGTGTTCTCCGGGCCGCCTGGGTCGCAGCTCGCGGCGGTGCACGCCAGGGGGCCAGCACCATCACCATGCAGGTCGTTCGCAACCTCTCCCAACGCAAGGAACCCACCCTTCGCCGCAAGGTCCGGGAAGCCATGGCTGCCGTCGCCCTCGATGCCTACCTCGGGAAGCAGGCCGTCCTCGAGATGTACCTCAACGCGCCCTATCTGGGTCAACATGGCTCCCGCTCGATCTGTGGATTCCAGGCCGCCTCCCGCTTCTACTACGGCGTGGACGCGAGCCGGCTCAGCGTCGCCCAGGCCGCAACCCTCGCGAGCATTCTCCCCGCCCCCGGCCGTTTTTCTCCGGACCGAAATCCCGACGAAGCCCGCAGGCGCCGGGACCGGACCCTGCGACGCATGGCCGAGCTCGGCTGGCCGGCAGAGGAGATTGCGTCCGCGATCGCAGAACCGCCTTCCGCCGTCGTCCACCCGCCGCCGGAACCCATCCATCCCGCGTACCTGCAGGCCGTGCGCACCTGGATGGCGGACGCGACCGATGATGCGACCCTCACCGGTGCCGGTCTCGATGTCTTCACCGCAATGGACGTCGTCGTACAGCGGACGTCTGAGCAGATCCTGGATGACCGGGTCCGATTTCTCGAGAACACCGTCGGGCGACGGGGACCGGCCCCCCTCGAAGGCGCCGCGGCTGTCGTTTCTCCCACCAGCGGATTGCTGGTGGCGACATGGGGCGGCACCCAGGACCGCGCGACCGACTTCAACCGCGCGACCCAGGCATGGCGCCAGTCGGGCTCGAGCATCAAGCCGCTGGTCTATGCGCTCGCGTTCACGCGACGGGATGGCTCGGGGGCACCGATGTGGCGTGCCCACACCACCATCCGCAACGACCGGCATGTCTTCCCAAACACCGACGGCTGGTACCCGCGGAACGTCGGAGGTCGGTACTCCGAGACGAGCACCCTCGCCATGGCGCTTGCGTGGTCCCAGAATGTCGCCACCGCATCACTGCTCGAGGCTCTTGGCGGTCCGGATGAGATGGTGGGCCTTGCGCGCCGGCTCGGCTTCAGTACCGAAGGCTGGCGATCGGAACTCGGGCTGGCGCTTGGAACCGGAGAGGTCACCCCGCTCGAGATGGCGCGATTCATGGCAACCGTCTTGGATGACGGGCGACTCGCGAGCGGTCGCCCCGTCCTGACCGCGATCGACGCGGCAGGTGCAGTCCGGGTGCCCCCCCCTGGGCCACGCGAAAGCGTTCTCGAGCCCGAGGCCGCAGTGCTCACGCGGGACCTGATGCGCCTCGTCATCGAATACGGAACCGGCGGCGCGGCACGTGGCGCAGCCGGCGTACCCGGACTGCAACGCCCGGCGATTGGCAAGACGGGCACGACCGACTCCGAAAAGGACGTGTGGTTCGTCGGAGGAACGCCGGAATACGCATCCGCATTGTGGCTCGGGTACGACACGCCGACACGCATCGGTGGTTCCGCGAGTGACCTCGCGGCACCGTTGTGGGGATGGTGGATGCGCGCCGTACACGACGGCCTGCCGGTCTCCGAGTTCGCTTCCGATGTGCGGACCCGCGGACGCGCGGTGTGTCGAGAGTCCGGACACATCGGCAATGAGAGCTGCACGCTCATCTGGGCTCCATTCGTCCGCGACGAGCGCCCCACCGCGACCTGCGAGCTGCAGCATCCCGCGCCCGAAGCGACGAGCATGAAGTATGAGGGCCTGTGGAGACGCAAGGCACGCGAGGATGAAGCATCCGCGCACGCAGGCCGCCCCGACTGAATCCCATCGGAGAACACATGCAGACCCGCCGCCTGGGCAACAGCCCCATCTTCGTCGAGCCCGTCATCTTTGGGGCCTGGGCCATTGGAGGCTGGTACTGGGGCGGCACCGATGATGCCCGATCGGTGCGCGCGATCCAGGCGAGCATCGACGCGGGCGTGACGTCCATCGACACCGCGCCCATGTATGGCTGCGGTCACTCCGAGCGGATCGTCGGGCGGGCGCTGGACGGTCGGCGGGACCAGGTCACGCTCATGACGAAGGTCGGGCTTCGCTGGGATGACCCCGGGGGGGCACACTTCTTCGATGACTGGGACGACGATGCCAATCCCCTGCCGGTCCATCGCAATCTCTCCGCAGGGAGCGTCCGGCTCGAAGTGGAACGCTCGCTCAAGAGGATGAACGTCGACGTCATCGACCTGATCCAGTGCCACTGGCCGGACCCGTCCACGGAGGTCGAAGAGACCATGGACGCGCTCGCTGGGATCGTCCAGGCAGGAAAGGCACGCGCCATCGGCGTGTCCAACTTCAGTCCAGCCCTGCTCGAGCGGGCACGTGCGGAGCTTGCGCGCCACGGTCTGCCCCTTGCGAGCACGCAGCCGCGCTACTCACTCCTCAACCGGGCGATCGAAGACGACGTCCTTCCCTGGTGCCGCAGCCACGATGTTGGCGCCATCGTCTACTCCCCGATGGAGCAGGGATTGCTGACCGGAAAGGTTGGTGTCGAACGCGTCTTCCCCACCGACGACGGGCGAAGCCAGGACCCTGCCTTCTCCACCGAGAACCGGACGCGGGTGCTCGCGGCCATCGCCGAGGTCCGGGATCTCTGCGCGACGCACGCCTGTACGCCGGCCCAGCTTGCGGTGGCGTGGTGCCACCACCAGCCCGGGGTCACCGCCGCCATCGTGGGCGCGCGGACCCCCGAGCAGGCGACGGAGAACGCCCAAGCCGCGACGCTCCGACTCGACCCGGGGCAGACCTCCCGCATCGCCGCAGCCTTTTCGTTCCGTCTGGCCGGCTAGCCTCTTCGTTGCAGGGCGAGCGACACGACCCCGAGGCCCGCGACGCATGCCAGCCAGCTCGCGGTCTCCCCGATGCCGAGTCCTCCGGACGCCATGCCGATGGCCGGAACCACGGCGAGGGCGCATACCAGTTCGGAGACCCAGCCGGCTCCGAACATGCCGGACCTCCGGGCCGGGGTCGGCTCCGTCATGGCGGCTTCATTCGCAGGAATGGGCGTCGAGGCCATGGTCTCTCCTGGGTGTCGGGACCACGAAGTTCGCCCCGTGTACCGGAACAACGGAACGCCACCAGAAAAACATGAGGGGTCGTGCTACCTTGCCGCTGATGCACCCCCTGCTCCTGATCATCGGCACGCTCGGCTGCTCCGGCGACCCAGCGCCCGAGCCAGCGGCGCCTCCGCCGGCGACCGCGGAGCGGTCCACTTCGGGCAGCGGCTCCGCCATCCGACCGTCGCCGGTCCCGGGGGGTCCCGGCCCCCGCGGGACGACCGCCGCTGAGGACCTTCGGTCCAGCTGGCATGACGGACTCGCCGCTTCCGTGCCCGAGGCGCCGAACGGCGCGTGTCCGGACGCCGATGGCGACGGCGCCCCAGACGCCCTGCGCTGCGGTGCGCCCGCAGAGACGCTGGACTGCGATGACCGCGATCCGTCGGTCGGTCCCTCGACGGAGCGCTGGGTCCCTGCAGGTCCATTCCTGATGGGCAGCGCATCGGACCATGCGGGCCGGGATGAAGGCCCGGTGCACGTGGTCCGGCTGGCAGGTTTCTGCTTGGACGTCCACGAGGCAAGCGCTGCCGACGTCGGTGCCTGGGCCGTCTCCTCCGCCACCCGTCTGTCCGGCCCAGAGCTCGCCAACCTGTCGGAACAGGGCGTGCCCATAGACGGATACGCCGACCATCCGGCGACCGGATTGACGTGGGATGAGGCTCGTCAATACTGCATCGCCATCGGCAAGACCCTTCCCACCGAAGCCCAGTGGGAGAAGGCCGCTCGCGGAGGCTGCGAGCTGGGTGCAGACCCTGGCCGGTGCGACCCGTCCGACCTGCGACCCTACCCCTGGGGCCACGCTGCGCCGGACTGCTCCCGGGCAAACCACCAGGCCGGTGGGATGCCCGGTCCCGCAACACTGTGCGCGGGTGGCACCCTGCCGGTGGACGCCCTACCCGACGGCGCAGGACCCTACGGCCACCTCCAGATGGCCGGCAACGTCTGGGAGTGGGTGGCCGATGCCTACCATCCAGCGGTGTATGACGCAGCTGGCCGCACGGACCCGGGTGGTCCCGCGGCGGGACCGTACCGCGTTCTGCGCGGCGGAGGATGGAGCACCTTCGGGACGAACATGCGCACCGCGAACCGGTTCCAGGACCTCGTGATGGGTTCGCCCACCGGGGTGCGATGCGCCCGGGCCACCGTGGCACCCCGTCCCGACCCCTTGCCACCCCTCACGCTCGTCACGCTCTCCGGCGAGGTCCGACCGACAGCCGGCAGGCTGGAGGGACGTGCTCTCTACGTGACGGCATTCGATGCGGCCGACTTCGATCCCGAAACGGGTCTTCTCGCGCCTGGCCGTTCGCCAGCGGCGGAGACACGTCTCACCCCCAACGGAGCGGGCGTGCAGGCCTTCGCGCTCGACGTGCCCGCGGGTGGTGCGTACATTCTCAGCGCGGCATTGGACGCCGGCGCACCCGGCGGAGGAGACGACTTCGTCGCGCCCTCCGGAACGGGTGGCATGGGCCAGGCTGCGGAGAACCCCATCGCGGCATCCGAACCCGTCAACGGGATCCGGATCCGACTGCAGGCGCCGCCCGAGACGGGACCCGCCGGGACAGCCGGCCCGCGAGGTCCCGGCCACCCGCTGCAAGGCGGGCCCAGGCACCCCCACCCCGATGGACCGCGAGAACCGCCACGTCGAGGCGGGAAATGAGCGGGCCGCGGGACACACGGCGGCGGCTGCTCTTCGCGGTCTCACCGGTCGCCGCCCTTCTCCTGCTGGCAGAGTGTGGTGCTCGACTTGCGGGCGCACCCGCCTGCGAACCGATCGTCCCCGATGCCTCGGGCTGGGACACCATGGTGGGGGACCCCAAACTCCTGTGGAAGCTCGAAGCGGATCGGGAGTTCCAGGGTCCTGGAGGCGTGACCCGCATCAACGCTGTCGGCCTGCGAACCACCCTGCTGCCCGACACACCACGCGAAGCCGGAGAGAAGCGCGTGGTCGTCACCGGCGACTCCAGCGTCTATGGCTGGGGCCAGCCCGATGGATTCTCCTATGCTGAACAGCTGGAGACGGTCCTGGACGAGATGTTCCCGCACACGCCGATCAAGGTCGTCAACCTTGGGGTCCCCGGGTACTCGACTGCCCAGACCATTCGCCTGCTGGACCAGACCGGCTGGGCCTACCGACCCGACCTGATCGTTGTCCACAACATCTTCAGCGACGCCAACATCGATGCCTTCCAGGATGCCGAGGCGCTTGCCCTCGCCGATCCGGATGGCACGCCGCTTCGCGCCGCGCTGCACGCGAGCCGCGCGTACTGTGCCGCCTACATGCCCTGGGCACGCTACCAGTCGACCCTCAATCAGGAGCCTGGCAGGGTACTCATGCCCGGCATCCCGACCGGCGCGAATGCGGCCGTCACCCTCGAGCGCGTGGACACCCTCGTCGATCTCTCCCGCGTGCCCCTCGAACGCTACCTGGACAACCTGGAGGCCATCCGGCGCGACGCGGCCGCGCGCGGCGCGGCAATGCTCGTCGCGCCGCTCGCCCAGGAGTTCGACGTGGGCCTGTGGAGCGTTCCGATGCCGCGGCCCGGCCCCGACCAGGTGCTCCCATGGTTTCCGTATCGTGAGGCCCAGCAGGCATGGGCACAGGACGCGGGCGTCGGCCGTGTGGATCTTCCGTCCGCGTTTGCCGCAGAGACGGACAACCCCGAGGGACTCTTCATCGACACCATGCATCCAAGCGTTCGCGGGGCGCAGGTGATGGCCTGGGCCATCGCCGACCATGTTCGTCAACACCCCTCCCTTCTCGGGCTCACTGCTTCCGACGTGGGCCCCCTTCCACGTCGACCGCAGCTGCCACAGATCGGGCCCCAGCGACCCCCGCAGGGCGGGAAGCCCCGTCAACCAGGAATGCGTCAAGACGGCCCTTCCCGCGCGCACGACGGCACCTCCCGACCGACCCGTGCCAGGGAGACGACGGGCGGCAGGCCCCGTCCGGGTGCCGCTGGTCCGGTTGGACCATGAAGCGGGCGGTCATCCGCCTGGGGATCTGGTGGATCTTTGCCCTCCTCCTGACGCTGCCCCTTCTGTTCGAGCCGGCCAGTACGCTGCTGGGCGATCCCCGCATCGACGTGTGGAACCACGCATGGGGCTACGACTGGGTTGCGCGCCATCTCATGCAGGGCACCCTGCCCTTCCACACCCCGTACATCGGTGGGCCAGCCGGAGGCACGCTCTGGTTCATCGACACCCCCGGGGCGCTCCTCGCGCAGCCCGTGACCCTCGCTGGCGGGCCAGCTCTCGGATACAACGCCGTCCTGCTCGGACGGATTGCCTGGTCCGGCTTCGGCGCACAGCAGCTCGCAGAACACATGTGGGAGCGGGACGGCGGCGCCGGCTGGATCGCCGGCGTGGCGTACGCGACTGCGCCCTTCCTTCTCGCGGAGGTAGGCAACGGGATCAGTGAGGTCTGCGCGACCGGGTGGCTTCCGCTCACCCTCTGGGCTGGCAGCCGGGCACTGGACGACGGCGGCATGAAGCGCTGGGCCGCACTGGGCCTGATGCAGGGCATCACGACCGTCACCACATTCTACTACGGTCTCACGAGCGCCATTCTCGTTGGGCTTCTCGTTCTTGGCGTCCTTCTCAAGCGATGGCGGGCAGGCCGGCGCCCGGACACGCAGCTGCTCCTGGGCATCTGCATCGCCGGCATCGTCGGCCTGTGCCTCATGGGACCGCACTGGATGGCATTCCGGATTTCACTGGACGCGCCGGACGCCCTCATCCGCCGCAGCAGCGACCTCAACCTCGCCCTCATGGCCCACAACGCTGTCGACCCCCGCATCTTCTTTACGCCCGGGCCATTCCAGAGCGTGGACCTCGTCGCGGAATACGGAGAACCGTTCATCCATACCGGCTATCTCCGCTGGACGGTGGTCCTGCTCGCAGGGGCCGGGCTGGTCGCACGGAGACGCAACAGCGGCTGGGCCGCGCTCGGCCTGGCATCGCTGGTCATGGGCATGGGTCCCTACCTATGGTGGAACGGCGACTGGCTCACCGTCGGTGGCCGCATGGTGTCCCTGCCCTTCGGCTGGCTGCGCGCCGTGCTCCCGCAGCTCGCCATCACCCACCCTCTTCGGCTCAGTCTGGGCGCGCAGGCAATCGCATGTGCACTCGCGGGTGGGGGCGCGGCGTGGCTCGCTGGTCGGTGGGAAGGACGGAGACGGGTCGCACTTGCCACTGCACTGGGCGCCGTGGCGATGGCCGAAGGGCTCTTCGGCTCATCCGCGGCCTTTCCGCTGCCGAGAGCGGATGCCACGGTCCCGGCGGTCTATGGAGATGCACCCGAAGGGATGGTCCTCGACCTGCCGGCCGAGGTCGGTACCACCATGGCGACGAGTCGGTATTTCTGGATGCAGACACTGCACGGACGCGCCATCCCGTGGACTCCAGATGCCCGTCTCGGGAGTGTCCGTGACACGGAAACCTTCCATGGACTCGTCAGTCCCGCGGATCCGACGCGCCCGGGACCCGAGATCCCCCACCGACCGGACCAGCGGGCCCTCCGACACATCTTGGAGACCTACGGAATGATCGTGGTCCATACGGACCTCGAGGAGGCAGCCGGGATGGCGACCAGCTACGTGGACGTACTCTCTCCGATCCTCGGTACGCCCGTGTGGGACGGCCCACGGGCGGTCTGGCGACTCCCCTGAGGCCGCCTCCCTGGTCCATCGAGTGCGACCCGGACTACCGCGGCCCCGGCATCGGGCGCTCGCTCCCTCCATGGCGACCGTCCGGCGGAGGGCCGGGGGGCCCTTGCGGCGCGAGATACCCAAGGGCTTCGAGCTGGGCGGCCGAAGCTGGGTCGATGGGCGGCGTCGCCGGTGCAGGCACACGGGCCCCGTCGAATGCTGCGATCGTCGAAGCGTAATCGGACCGGATCCCGACAGGATCGACGCCATCGCTACCGAGGTCCTGCTCCTCCAGGGGATCGGCCGAGAGGTCATACGTCCGCACCTCCTCGCCTTGGAGGATGGTCTTCGATGCGCCCGTCCGACGCGAGATCTGTCGGTTCGGAAAGTGCGGATCCGTGGTGGACCACACCACCTCCCGGGGACCGACCTCGCCGCGCATCAGCGGCCGCAGGTCGCGACCCGACATCCGCTGGTCTACCGGCAGGCCAGCGAGCGCGAGAAGCGTCGGTGCCACATCAATGAGACCCACCTGCCCCGCGACGACCGCGCCCTGCGGCACCCCGGGACCCCGGAGGAGCATCGGAACCCGGGTGATCTCGTCCCAGAGCCCTCCTCGGTGATTGAACCAGTACCCATGGGAGAAGCTCTCCCCGTGGTCGGCCGTCACCAGGACGATGGCATCGGGACCGGCTGCTTCGAGCACAGGCGCGAGGTGTCCGTCCAGCTCTGACAACTCCCCGTGGTACAGCGCGGTGATGTGCTCGATGTCGCGCGCCGAGGGCGTCGCCTGACCGTCCCGATACGGGCGCAGGATCGCGTCGGTACCGTCAATGGCACCGTCGTAGTGCGGGTCGTAGTGGGTGTCCCATGGCGCTGCCGGCGTGTACGGGAAGTGAGCGTCGAAGTAGTGGACGAACGCCACGTATGGGCCTTCTTGTTCGCGAATCCAACGGGCAGCGCGCGCACTTACCTCTCGCGCAGGGCGCCGCATGTCCCTCGGGTCGACGCGAAACCGGTCATCCATCCTGCCGAAACCTCTCCCAAAACCACAGGCCTGATCGGTCAGGGTGACCCCCCCAATGAAGGCGCCCGTCTGGTATCCGTGCCTCCCCGCAATCTCCGCGACCGTGGGGACGGTGGTCTCGCTGCCCCGGGCACCGGGGGCATTGCCGTGGGCCTCCGGTGGTACGCCCGTCCACATGGACCAGTGCGAGAGGCACGTCTCCGGGAAGTGGGAGACCGCCTGATCGAAGCGCACACCCGCGCCCGCCAGGTCTGCGAGATTGGCCATCGTCGCGGGACCACCGTACGGGCCCATGTGCTGCGCGCTGGCCGTGTCCAGGCTGATGAGGACGATGCTTTTCGGCGTTGCGCTCACGTCGCCGACCAGTTCGAAGGTCGGGGTGGCATGAAAAGCCGCCGCCGGGGTCGGGGTACCGACGGACGCCGAGACAGCCGGAGGGCCACCCGGCGCACGACTCGCGGGCATCGGTGCCGCGCCGGGCGCCGACGCGACCGCCGGTACGGCATCGGGTGTCTGTCCTTCGCAGGCGAGGAGGAGGAGCAGGAGTCCCATCATGCCTTCACCGTATCGGCGGGATGGCCCATGGTCAGCCCCCCGGATGGCCAGCCACCACCTTGGTGCCCGCCAACCGGTCTCCCAGACGCCGCCCCAGCGGGTCGATGAGAACCATTCCCAGATCCAGAAGCGCCATCATGGCGAGAGCACTCCACCCGGCGATCTCGATCCCAGGCACCGCACCCAATAGCATCCCAAGGACGTAGGGCAGGTTCCGCAGGATTGCCTGTCGTGACCCGGGAACCCTGCCCGTCGACGCATCCACGAGCCGCACCTGCGCCAGTCGCTTGCCCGGATTCCATGCGCCTCCGACAAGGTCGCGAACACAGAACCACAGCGCGATGACGAGGCTTGCACCGATTCCCAATGGAACAAAGGGCGCCGAGGCCAGCTCTACCCCGAGAAGCAGGAGCGCCTCTGGACCGGATGCGAGCAGGCGACGTCGTGGATCGGCCCGCCCCACCGCGCTGCGGCGGGGCATCCGGGGCGGCATTGGCTGGGACACAGGACCTCCGCATCCATGGTGACAGGGGTGACGGATTTCCGTCGAACACCTGTCCATTCCTCGCACAGTTCGTCCGACCCCGCTCCACAAGTGCCCGGAATCACGCTGGCACGCTGCCTGCAGACACCGACCATGACGCGGAGGCTTCATGCAAGCACATCGAGCACGGGCGAGCACGCCCTCTTCTCTCTCCAGTCCCGGACCACTCCGGCCGAGCCGGAGTCCGTCCGCCAACAGTTCCCGGCGTCGCGCAACCGGTGTGCCCAGCGGCACCCCCCCGCCCGAGCACGAACTCGCGGGGCCTTTCGCAGCGCTGGTCCTCGATGGACTGCCTCCCGACGTCGCCTGCGCCCAGGCCGTCTGCTGGCTCGACAATCCTGTTGTCCGGTCCTGGTGGTGGTCGAATGCACCCACTGCGCTGGATGCACCGATGGCGGTCGAGGCGGTGTTGGACACCCTCTGGCCTGCCGGCATGCGCCTCGTCCTCGAGGGCGATCTCGGAGGTCACCTCACCGGAGGCCTGGAGGTCGAGGCCTGCGCAGAGCTGGGCAGGGAGGCGGATGGCCGCGCCCGCGCCGCCGTCCAGACGCGGGCCGGCATTTCCATCACCCAGGCCATCGGTACCCGGACCGAGGATGCATTTCGTCAGGCGGAGGCCGCCCGACGCCTCGAGTCTTCCGGGCAGCTGGCCCTCCAAGTGCGCTGGGACGTCGATGGAATGTTCCGCCTGGGCGCCGTCGTCGCTGAGGCCATGCTGGCCCGCGAACCCACTGCATGCATGGCGGCGGCCCTCGCTGACGCCGCCCTCCAGGCCGCGCCAGATGTTGCCCTGGAGGCCGGCGTGCAGGCGCGAGCTGAGGCCACGCTGGAGGCACTGGAGGAGCATGGCCTCCAGGCTCCGCTGCGCGGCCTGCTGGCACCGCTCCTGGACCGAGCAGGCCTCTCCGGCATGGTGGCCCTGTCGCAACGCACCCGGATCGAGGCACTGGGCAATGGACTGCTGGACGCGACGCTGGAAATCTCGGGGACGCTGGACACCCACATCGAGGCCATCCTGGCCACGATTCCCGAGCTCATCGCTCCCGATGACCTCGACGGGCTCGAGGAGCATCTCGCACAGGGGGCACGCTGTACTCTCGGGCTCCGGCTCGGACCTCGTGGCGAGCGGGAGGATGCGTGGATGTCCATCGCAACGTTTCACCAGGCCGGTCGATTCGGGAGACGAACCACGCAGACCGCCCGGTCGCGTGTCGAGGTCGCGGCTCTGCTCGGCCGCGGAACCCAGCCGAGGGCGTGTACCCGCTCGGTCCAGCGAATCCTGCGTCCCGAGGAGGCCGACGCCATCTCTCCATGGATGTGCCGCACGGTTGGTGCGCTGCTCGGGGCGATGCCCGGGGCGCAGCAGCAGGTCTCCTTCTCCCTGCTTGCAGAGGCCCATGTGCCCGCCGCCGCGATCGCCGCAGCACGGGCGGCAGGTCTGGAGCCTGGCAAGCCGGGCGATGAGGTAGACGCAATCCTGTCCGTCGCGATGGGTGCCCCGTTGCCGGCCGGGACCAACCGAGCTGCTGCTCGGGCCGGTGTCGCCCTCCTGCCGGCTGCACCGCGCCTCCGCCTCCGAGGACAGCGTGCGATCGGTGCAGGCGGAGCCGTCTCGGCGGGCGCGGTCGAGGATGCGAGCCTGACTGCACGCGCCCGCGCAGGGTTGCAGCTGGACCATCCGGTCTCGCCATCCGAAGCCCCCGCGCTGCTCGCAGCACTGACAGGAAACGCATCCAACTACAGCTGAAGTCTCGCGTAGTAGACGTGATTCTCACCGCGAACGCCCTGGTTCCAAACGACATGGAAGACGCCATCGGCACCCACCGTCAGGCTCGGCAGGCCCGGCTTTCCCCATCGGATGTCGGCCACACGCCTCGCGGGAGACCACCCCGTCCCCGCGTCCACGCTGTAGACCAGCTCGGCTTCCGATCCCTGGTCCCAGCCCCACACGACAACCCTTCGCCCATCGGCATCGACGGCGATGTCCGGGTCGAAATGGAACCCCCCGAGGCCCCGTGATGGTTCGTCGACACGACCAGACCACGCCCCGGGTCGACCCGAGCGCACGTAGACATGGCGAGGGGCTCCCTCGCGCTTGTGAAACCACGTCACATGATCGGTCCCGTCCGGAGAAAAGGCGAAATGTGCACGCTCACCGGGCCGCCCCGGTTCCTCAGAGATGTTCTCCGGGACCGAGAAGGAACCGTCGCGCCCATCCACGACGTAGAGGGTGGTCTCTCCGCCCCCTACACCCATGTCCCATGCGGCGAGTACCGACCCATCCGGGCGCCGCTCCACATTGGTGTGCCATGCGTCTTCCGCGCCGTCGGTGAACGCGACAGGTTCGGTCCATACGCCATCCACCTGCCATCGCCAGAACGCGCGGAAGCGATCTTCTGGGGTCATCTTCTTTCCGATCCAGACGTAGGCGAGATCTCCACCCCGGGCGTCCGCGACGTGGCCGGAGCCGATCTCACCCTCGGGATCCGCTGCCGTGAGAGGCACCGGAGACGACCACGTCCCCTCGGACCACGTCGTGAGAAACCCGCGGCTGCTGAAGTCCTCCTGGGCGTGGTCGAACGACACCACGATGCTCCCGTCGGCACGCGCGACGATGTCGGGTCCCCAGTTCCGTAGCGTGTCGAATCCCACGGGCTGCGGGTCGGTCCAGCCCTGCCCGTCCAGGGAGGTCCGATGCCGGATGAGGTCCCCCGCGGGGAGCCGTTCGTAGTACACCGCGTGGAGCCGCCCGTCGGGCGCGACGGCGACCTGGGGTCGGTACCCGCCTCCGGGTGCCTCGGTCAGCCGCTGCGCCGGTGACCATGCACCCAGCTCTTCGACCCTCGGCCCGTTCGGCGCCGGCCAAACATGGAAGGTGGGGAACCCCGTGGGATCCTGGAGCGCGGCCCCGGAGGCTCCCGCCATCGGCGCGGCTCCGGGTGCGCCCGGCCGCATGGATCCGGGTTGATTTGGACCGGTCGGCTTCCGCCCGTTCGTCGTCTTCGCCGCGCCCACCGCGGGCTGACGCGATGGCGTCGTGACAGCCGGCATGACCTCCGACGCCGGCGCGGCGGGAGGCGTCTCGGTACACGCGAGCCACAGCATCAACCACATGGACGACTCCCGGGGTTTGTGGGGGCACCGGTGTGGTTATCCTGATGTCGAACCCCGTCCCGGCGCCACCCACTCGTGCAGCTCATCTTCCTGCTCGCTCCCCTGCTGGCCGTCGCAGCGCCCGAGGACGCCGTCCTGGTTGCGGGTGGACGCGGGCAGATGGGGAATGGCCGTTCCCCCGATGCACCGGCGCGCATCGTGACGCTCACGGCATTTCGCATCGACCGGACCGAGGTCACGGTCCGCGCCTATGAGCGCTTCGTCCGCGAGGGCTGGCACGACCCGAAGGCATGGTCGGAAGCCGGATGGGAGTGGGCCCAGTCGAACCCCAGAGGCGCTGGCAGGGACGTCCGCTC
>JAYYRS010000365.1:0-17349 GCA_036126975.1 Myxococcota bacterium | reverse complement strand
GAAGTGAAGGCGTCGGGCGTCGCCGACGGCATCCTGCCGCTCGTCCCCGAGATTGAAGCCCGCATCGCTGAGATCGACTGCGATGTCGCCGGTGTCAACAACGACAAGGCGGGCGCGGATGAGCAGTACCAGGAACTCGAGCTTCGGAACGCCATCGGTGAGCTTGCGGAAGGGGAGTTCGAAACCCTGTCGGCCGACCTGAAGGCGAAGCTGGATTCTTCGGATGCACGGCTCGCCGAGCTTGCAGAGACCCGGGCGGCGCACGCAGATGCGCTGGCTCGGTGGGTTGACCTTGCCGCCCAGGCTCGTCAGGACGACGGTACGAGCGCCGGGCGGGATGACGAGGCAGCGGTTGGTCCGGAAGACGGCGCCCCTGACGAAGCCGCGCACGCCCCAGACGGTGTTTTCGGCGACGAGGCATCGGTTGCGGAGGTGGAAGTCGACGACGACGAGGACATCGCCATCGAGGCGGGAGACGCCGACGTCGACTTCGGATTCGAAGATGACGACAGCGACAGCAGCGAGGAGGTTGAGCTGAACCTCGTGGATGGCGACGACGTCGGCGAAGCGGGCTCCGATGAGATTGGCATCGACCTGGAGGTCGGAGCAGAGGAAGCGGACGAGGGCGATTCCGACGAGGCCGCCGACGGCGCAGACGATGCACCGGCAGCCGAGGATGCAGAAGACGCGCGGCGTGCCCTTCTGCTCTACCAGGAGGGCACGGCGGACGAGCAGATCTACCCCTTCACCGGCGAGGTCCTCACCGTGGGGCGCGGCCGCGACAACGACATCCAGATCAAGAACGACTCGAAGGTGTCGCGATTCCACTGCAAGCTGTTTCGGCGAAGCGGCAACTTCTACATCGAAGACAACAAGTCTTCGAATGGCACGCTCGTGAACGGGGAGCTCATTACCGAGCGGCGGCTCTTCGGCGGCGAAGAGGTCATCATCGGCGAGACCTTCTTCCGCTTCCGCATCATGTAGGCGGGCGTTGGCCCCCCGGAGTCCGGATACGAAGAAGTTGCCCCCCCGCCGGCGTCCTGTGGCGGCTGGGGAGGGCCCGACCTACTTTACGACCCAGCAGGTTGCGCGGATGCTGGGGGTGAGCGTTCCGACGGTCGTGAACTGGACCCGCGCCGGCCGGCTGCACGCGCACAAGACGCCAGGCGGTCATCGGCGCATCAGCCAGGAGGCGCTGCGAGCGTTCGCGGAGGCGTTTGCGTATCCGCTGCCCGACAGCCTTCGCGGTCGGGCCAGCGTCTCGCGCGGTGTGCTCGTGGTCAATCCGGAGCCGGACTTCGCAGAGCTCATCAAGGAAATGCTCTCCATGGAAGGGTCGCCCGTCGAGACCTGGGCTGCCGGAGACGCGCTCTCCGCAGGACTGCTGATTGGCCGCCACCGGCCGGAAGTCGTGCTGCTCGACGTCGGGATGGGCGGCATCGATCCGGTTTCTCTCGCGCGTCGTCTCGAGCTCGATCCCGAGACACGCGGCACCCATCTGCTGGGTCTCACCTCGGTGATCGACCCGCTTCTCGAGCGCCGTGCGCGCGATGCCGGGTTCACCGACGTCCGACCGAAGGGCGGAGATCTCGCAGCGCTGGTCCGGACCGTGCGACGCCTGCTCAGCGCTTGACGGCCCGCGCGAGCGCAGGGGCCACCGCGGGACCGCCGCGGGCAGGGAGCGGGGCCTCGCTGAGAACGGAGGGTGGGCGTGTGGATTGTCTTCGGACCTTCACGAGCTCGGCGAGGATGCTGATGGCGATCTCCTCGGGTGTCTCTGCGCCGATGTCGATGCCCACGGGGGAGCTCAGCCGGGTGAACAGGGCGGGGTCCATCCCCGCAGCCCTGAACCGGATGAAGAACCGTGTCACCTTCGCCGTGCTTCCAATGAGGCCGCACCAGGCGAGGTCCTCGGGAAGCAGTCTCTCGACGATGTCCTGATCGAGGGCGTGGTCATGCGTCACCACGAGGTGGTAGGCGAGGGGACCCTTCGGAAGGCGCGCGAGCATGAGACGAGGGTCGCCCTCGACCCGCCGAATCGCTGCCGGCAGGTCGACCTCCTCGAGAAGTTCGGATCGGTCATCGACCACGGTGACGCGAAATCCGACGGCATGGGCCATCCGAGCGGTCGCAGCGCCGACATGGCCCGCCCCGTGGATGATGAGGTCCGGCGTCGATTCCAAGGGTTCCACGAAGGCCTCCATCGCTCCTCCACAACACATGCCGAGGTCCCGGGTCAAATGGGCGCGGACCACGCGTGGCTCCCCCGCGGTGATGGCGTCCCGTGCTTCGCTGATGAGGCGGTGCTCCCACGCGCCGCCGCCCACCGTGCCCACGATTCGCCCGTCCCGGTAGACGAGCATTCGGGCACCGCCACGGCGCGGCGCAGAGCCATTGACGCCAGTGACGGTCACCAGCGCAGCGGGACGACCCTCGATGATGGCCGCGGTGGCGGCTTCCAGCACGTGCATGGGGCATCCGTCCACAGGGAGGATTCAGGGTGTATCCCGACCCGGCGCGGCGGGGGCCTGCGTGCTACGGTGGCCGCCTCTTCGGAGGCTGCATGTCGGGTTGCCGCACCCCCATACGCGCGCGCGCGCGGGTTCGCCTGCTGGTGGCCCTCGTGTTGTCGGGTGTGGCCTCCGAAAGCCGAGCCGAGGACGAGCGTGAGGGGGGCGCGGCCGAGGCGGGTACCGGTCCGCCGCCGCAGCTCCCCGCAGACGTTTCGCCAGGGCTCTCTCTGGATGGGGAGGTCGATCCCTCCGCTGCGGCCGATCCGGGCCTGCCCTGGGCGGACGACCATCGCTGGGTGAGCGCGGGGCTTCGGCGTCGCGTCGCATCCCTCGCATCGCTCCCTGGGGGTGTCATCGTAGCCGTCACCGATGATGGCGAGGTCCAGCGGCGCGATGGTGGGAGGGGATGGCGGGTCGTGCTCTCCGCTCCGGGTGGCCTCGGTTCAGCGGACGACGTCGAGGAGGAAGACATCCTGCTCGATGCCGAGGCCGCAGTGCTCGACTTCTCCGACGATGCAGACGACGTCCTCGAGGAGGACGCTCCAGAGCAGGGTTCCGCTGACGATACCGCCGCCGCCGCTGAGGACGCCACGGAGGATGGAGAGGTGGACGCGGATGCCGATGAAGGCGGGCTTCCACAGGAGGTGCTGGAGGCGGGGCTGCTGGACGCTGCGGAGCGGGCCGCCCGGGAGGCTGCCCGCAGACCCGGCGTCTGGCGAATCACGGAGCGCGGTTTGCTCGTGAGCAGAGGCGATGGTGCATGGCGCTCGGCGGACGGGGGCCAGACCTGGGTACCGGTTCCGACGCTGCCCCCTGCGCTCGCCATCGTTCCGTTTCCGGGATTCCCGACCGAGCTGGTCGCGGCGACAACCCAGGGGGTGTACCAGAGTGGCAACGCCGGAGCGTCGTGGTTCGAGGTCGAAAGTACACTGTCTGGCGACCGTGTCTATGACCTGGCGGCGGATGAGGAGTACGTGTACGCGGGGACGGACGACGGCCTGTACCGCAGTCGGGATGGGATGCGATGGAGCAGGGCGCGCCAGCGAGCGGGCGCGGCGACGCCGGTGTTCGCGATCGCGCCGGACCCGTCCTGGAAGGGCGGCCTGTGGCTCGCCGGTGTAGAGGGCATCCTCCGGTCCGACGATGCGGGTGAGACCCTGCGGCCGACGGGTCGCAACCCTCTCGTGGGGACGCGGGTGCTCGTGGCGCTGCCCGGCGTCGGTCGCGTGATGGCCGCGGGGGCCGACGGGGTCTGGGAAAGCACGGATGGCGGCGTCCGCTGGCGACCCGTCGTCGACGGACTCCCCGGGCCCGACCAGCGAAGCCTCGTCCTCGATCCGGAGGCGCCGTATCTCGGCGGTGCCTACGGCGTGTATCGCCTTGGGAGGAGCGTCGAACAGCCGGACCGTCCTGCACCGGTCGCGTTGGAGCTGCCTCCGCTGGGGGAGTTGATGGCCGTGTCCATGCGACGCGGGGGCGTGAGCTACGACCCGGTCATGGTGCAGCGGGGCGTCGTGAGGTCGCTCGCCGCTCCTTCGCTCACGACCTTTGCACGACTGGAACGTGCACGGTTCCGCACAACGGACTTCTACGAACTGGCGACGGCGCAGGTCGACGAGACGGACTGGACATTCGGTGCCACGCTCTGTTTCGGCGCGTGTGCCGGGACGCTCGGCGTGGTCTCCGACGTCGACCCCACCACCGCCGATGGCCCGGTGCCCGAACTGGTCACCGTGGGCGATGAAGTGTTCGACTTGAATGACGTCGGGACCTATTCCGCTGCGGCGGCGAATGCGGTGGCCGGCATGACGAGGTACCGGGGCTTCCTCGCGGATTCGTTGACGGAGCTGTACCACACGCGGCTCCGCCTCGAGTCCCAGCGTGGGAGCGTCCGGACGCTGCCGCTGAGAGACCGGGTAGTCTACTCGCTCTCCGTTGCAGAGATTGACGCCCAGATCGACGCCTACACTGATGGATACTACCACCGGGTGCTCGCGGCCCGGAACGCATCCGACCCCGATGGGTCGTCCACGACGGAGTGACCATGACCATGCGAAGTCTGCTTCTCGGCAGTGCCCTGCTCACGCTCGGCGCTGGCCTGGCGCCGGAGGCCAAAGCGTCGCGTACGGTGGCCCTGAACGCCGCCTCGTCCGCCGAACTCGCCGCTCTCCAGGGTGTGGATGAGGCAACGGCGGACCGGATTGTTGCGCTGCGCACCCAGCGGGGTCGGATCGGTTCGGTCGAGGCGCTTCGCATTCTGGACCTCCCGGAGTCCGCGCTCGATGCGCTGCGGGATGGCACGCACGTCGACCTCGCCGTCAAGCGGGCCGGTGGCAAGAAGTATGCGGACGTAGACGCGGTGCTCGCGGAGTTTTCCGGTGAGCCCGACATCCGCGCAGTGCAGGCGATGGCGCAGGACTACTCGATGACGCGGCCGGACCTCGTACAGAACTGGCTCAAGGCCAGCAAGCGCGCGTTCCTGCTTCCCAGCATGTCGCTCACCTACCGCAAGGAGCTCGACCTCGCGGAGCGAGACGAGTGGGCAGACATCGACACGGAGACGAAGACGTGGCAGAACGAGTGGGAGCGACGCGAGGACACCGTCACCGGTGAGAACGATGACACCTACCAGGTGTCGCTTCGGTGGCGGCTCGACAAGCTCGTGATGAGCTCGGAACAGATCCGCGTGATCAGTGAGTCACAGGACGTCGTCAAGCTCCGCGACAAGGTTCTCGATGAGGTGACGCGTCTCTACTTCGACCGTCGGCGCCTCCAGGTCGAACTGCTGCTCAATCCGGCGGGTGACCTCAAGAGACAGCTCGAGGACGCACTCCGACTCCAGGAGATGTCCGCCAATCTCGACGCCCTGACTGGCGGTGCATTCTCCGCCGCCCTTCCGTCCAACTGAGCGTTCCGACGCTCCAGTGAGTGCTCCCGTGCATCCAGGCCACGACCTCGTCCTGATTCTCGATTTTGGTTCCCAGTACACCCAGCTCATCGCGCGCCGCGTCCGGGAGCAGGGGGTGTACTGCGAGATCCGCCCCTGCACGGACCGTGCGCCCGCGCACAAAGACGATGTCGGTAGGCTTGTCGGCGTGATCCTGTCGGGCGGTCCCTCCTCCGTCTACGACGCAGAGGCTCCGCCGTTCGATCCAGGGTGGCTTGGACTGGACGTTCCGGTGCTCGGCATCTGCTACGGGATGCAGCTCCTCGCGAAACACAATGGCGGTGCCGTCGCACGTGCTGACCGTCGGGAGTACGGGCCCGCCACGATCGAGATCCGCGACGGGCGGCTCCTGTTCCACGGCATGGACCGGTCGAACCGGGTGTGGATGAGCCATGGCGACCATGTCGCGGCGGCACCCGATGGTTGGTCGGTCCTGGCATCGACGGACAACTGCCCCGTCGCCGCGATGTGCAGCGCAGATGAGCGCGCATTCGGCATCCAGTTCCACCCGGAAGTGACCCACAGCGTCCAGGGGGAGCGGCTCATCCACAACTTCCTTTTCGCCGTGTGCGGCGCCCGGGCGGATTGGTCGATGGGAAGCTTCATCGACGAGCAGGTCGCTCTCATTCGGGAACGGGTGGGCGGCGACCACGTGATCTGCGCCTTGTCCGGTGGTGTGGACTCATCCGTCGTCGCCGCACTCCTCCACAAGGCGATTGGCAGCCAGCTCCACTGCGTATTCGTGGACAATGGGGTGCTGCGGAAGGGAGAGCGAGACAGCGTAGCGGCCGAGTTTTCCGAGTACGACCTCACGGTGGTCGATGCCCGTGAACGTTTCCTGCACGCCCTGGCTGGGGTGGAAGACCCGGAGCGGAAGCGCAAGATCATCGGGAAGACGTTCATCGACGTCTTCGAGGTGGAGGCGGAGCGGCTGAAGGAACGCGTGGGAGAGATCAGGTGGCTGGCCCAGGGCACGCTGTACCCCGACGTCATCGAATCGGTCTCGTTCAAGGGCCCATCCGCAACCATCAAGTCGCATCACAATGTCGGGGGGCTGCCCGACCACATGCGGATGGAGCTCATCGAGCCGCTTCGAGAGCTGTTCAAGGACGAGGTCCGGCGACTGGGACTCGAGCTGGGCATGAACGAATGGCGCGTCCACCGGCAGCCCTTCCCCGGCCCGGGATTGGCGGTTCGGATCCTCGGCGAGGTGACCGCCGAGCGGGTGGCGCTGCTGCAGGAGGCCGATGCGATCGTGGATGAGGAGATCCGGGCCGCAGGCCTGTATCGGGAGATCTGGCAGAGCTTCGTGGTGCTGTTGCCCGTACGCAGCGTCGGCGTGATGGGGGACAATCGAACCTACGAGCAGGCCGCGGTGGTCCGCGCCGTGCACTCCACCGATGGCATGACTGCACAGGTTGTTCGGCTGCCCTGGGACCTGCTGGAGCGGATGTCCAGTCGGGTGATCAACGAGGTCAGAGGCATCAACCGTCTTGCCTACGACATCAGCTCCAAACCCCCAGGCACCATCGAGTGGGAATAGCACGGCGGGTCGCAGTCGTCGGTGCCATCGTCGGGCTGGTCGCGGCGGCCCCCACGGGAGCGGGGCCCCCGGCCCCGGCGTCGGCCGTGGTCGGGACCCTGCTGGGCGGGGCTGCGTTGATGCTGGGGGGGCGACGCTGGCCGATGGCTGCCACCGGCGTGGCGGCCGTGGGCGCGGCTCCGCTGCTCGTCGCCGCGATCCACGCCGCAGATGCGGAGGGTTGGGTGGTGCTGGCCGCATGCTGCCTCCTGATTTCGCTTCGCAAAGGCGTGCTCCCACGGGGGGTGCCGTTCGTGGTGGTCGGCCTTGGGGTGGTCGAGGCGCTGCGCGCGTGTGCCGCCGCAAAAACGCTTCCCGTTGCGGCGGGGCCTGCGGCACCCCTGGTGCTTGCCGGCCTGGGTGCCGGCGGCGCGTCGGCCCTGCCCCATGCGCCGCGGTCACTGGGGGCAGGGTTGCTCATCGCTGGCGTCGCCGCCGGTGCATCCCGGCTCCAGCCCCCGGCGGGAACAGTGGTCGACGCCGTGGCGCGTGCGCGCGTCGGGCTCTCGGGAGACCCCGGTCCAGCGCTCGCGAACCAGCTCGCGTTCCTTGCAGCACATCCGTCAGCCCATGGGGTGGCCACCGATGTCGCGGAGACCCATGGGATGGCGCTCGCGCTCGAGGCGGGATGGCGACCCGATGGTGCCGCACTGCCGCCCGAAGCCCGGATAGAAGCGGCGGCCTGGCTCCATGGGCGTGGGCGGGGCGGGGAGGGCCGCCGTCTCCTCCACGCCGGTCGTGGTGATGCCCGCGTGGCCTGGTGGTGGACGCTGGCGGTCCGGATGGAGGGACTCCCATCGCCCGAAGCTCGGCACCTCCAGGCTCCACCGGAAGCGTTTCGTCTCCCGGGAGGGTTCTCCGTGGGCGAAACCCTGCTCACCGATGGTCTCAGGGAATGGCTGGTGGACGTCGAGTCGGAGTGTGCGCTGGCGCTGACTGCGTGGGGAGACACCTGGAACGGCCCGCCCCGGCTGTCGCTGTCCATTGACGGCTCCGCGCTACCGATGTGGGCTCTCCCGCTGCAGCCGGCCGCCCGGTCCCTGGGGCGGCTGGCTCCGGGTCCGCACCGGGTGACCGCGAGATTCGACAACGACGCGGCCGGGTCCGATGGCGATCGGAATGTTCACCTCCTTGGGTTCAGCTGCGCGAACGATTGAAGGCGGATGGCGGATCAGTCGTCATCCGGAGACGGCGGGGGGATGCCGAGCCAGTCGTGGGCCTCGTGGACGAGGGCCGCATGGATCCGGTGGGCGAGCGCGGCGGGATTTCCGGTTGGCAGGACGAGGTTGCCCCGGAACAGCGTGACCGTCTCGGGCAGCGTCCGCTGCCGCTCCTCCATGTCCATCGGTGGCGTTCCGCAATACATCGCGTCGAGAAGAGGGCTGAGCGGAGGGGTCTCGGCACGGAGCGCTGCCAGGGACGGAAACATGCTCCAGAGGATCGGAACCTTCCGGTAGAACGGGCGCGCGGTCGCAGGCAGGGCCGCGAGAGCGGTTTCGAGGCAGGCAGCCCAGACCGAATCATCGACCTGGTCGGGAAGTCCGAACCGCTCGCTGTCAAGCGCGGCCGCCCGTTGCCATGCCAGAGCAGCGGGCCCCGGCCGCCCAAGGCGGTCGAGTGCGAGCGCCTGCTGGAACCATGCGGCGGCCATGTCCGGCTGGAGCTCGGTGGCGTGGCGGGCCGATGCGACCGCGCCCTCCAGGTCTGCCGTGCCAAAACATGCCTGGCTGTGCAGCAAGGCGGTGATCGCATCATCGGCGCCATCCGCGATGAGCCCATCCAGGGCTGCGCGCGCAGTCGAGGCGTCGCCCATCTGCAGGGCGGCACGACCGACGATCGCAAGCGCCTCTGGATGCCTGGGGCGCGTTGTGAGGAGTTCCTCGGCCTCGACCATTGCGAGGTCAGGATCGTCGGCGTCGAGCGCACGGAGGGCCTTGTCCAGCCGCAGCAGCGCGAGCGTGTCGGGGTCGACCATCCACGGACCGACGCCCGCTTCGTCCACGGACATGGGGATGCCTACTGCGGATCGAGGAAGAAGAAGAGGACCACCACGATCGCGACCAGGGCAAGGAGGACGGTGAAGACGGCAGCCCCGACCGCGACCGCCGGTGGCCCCCTCCGCGGCTCCTCGTACTCTTCCATCTGCGGGGGCTCCGGGGCCGGGGCTGGGGGCGGCGGAGCGGGAGCCGGAATCGCACCTGGCTTGAAGGCGCCTGCGCGGAGCGCGTGGCCGAAGGTCGCGAACTCCGCGACGTCACGGCACAAGTCGAGCTCGGTGATGAGCCATTTCTCGAAGGCCGCGTCCTCGTCGCGAGACGCAAGGCGCGCGGCCTCGTAGAGGGGCAGGGGGGCGCGGTCGAGAACCGGCTCGTCGGGAACGATGGCGAAGTTGACCCGTGCCGTGTCCCGAAGCGCCCGCTTGGTCGCGTATCGCGCATCGAGGACCGCCTGGGGCCAGCCGCCCTGCGCCTCCGCCATCGCGGTGAGCGCTGCCAGACTGGCGTCGGGAGCGTACGTCGCGTGGAGGAGCATCACCTGCTCTGGGTCGATCTGGCCGCGGATCTGTTCGAGGAGCTCGGTCGGCGAACGGTGACCGGTCAGCGCGTTCGGGAAGTCGCCGCCGCCAATCCGGCCTCCTGCGCCGTCGACCTCCCGTTTGATGATCTCGTGTGCCCAGTCGACGAGGTCCGGGGCGCGGGTGACCGTCGTGATGCCCTGGGCGAACGAGGCGCAAGCCTGCTGCAGAGGCCCTCGTCCCTGCAGGTCGCCGAGCCGGCTGGCGCTGACAGCGTAGTACCAGTCCGTGAACTTCTGGGCCATCGCCTGGCCGGCCTCGCCATCGCCACTCCGCCACTTCTTGAACAGGTCCTCTACGGAGGCTTCAGTCTGCGGCATGGAATACCTGCGGGTGCGAAAGGTTGCCTGCGCGGAGGATAGGCCCGAGGCGGGCCCGGATCAAGGGGGCTGGGTCGCACCCGCGACGCCTCACGCGGGTGTGGGCCACGTCGCGCGCACGGTCGCGAGCACTGCGCCGTCGAGCCATGTGTAGCGGGCCTCGATTGATTCGGGCTCGGGGCCACTCTGAAGGTGGAGCGTCACGACGGCATCGCCGTTGACACCCGGCATCACGCTGGCCTCCTCGAACCCGATGTAGCGCTGGAGTCGGGGGGCGAGGGCCTTGTAGATGGCCTCCTTGATGGCGAATCGCAGGACCGTGCCGGTCCATTGCCGCTCCTCGGCGAGACCGTCGACAGCGGACTGTTCCTCCGGGCGCAGGACCCGGGCCGAGATTCCCGGCCTAGCGGGATCGAGCATCTCGAGGTCGATTCCGAGCGTGCCAAGAGAGGCGCGCGCAACGATCGCGACCGCGAGCTTGTTCTTGTGCGAGATCGATACGCTCAGGTCGTCCGGCGGGATCGGAGCGCCGTGGGCATCCTGGAGGATGGGTGCAGGGCGCCGGCCCAGTCCCTGGAGTGCGGCACGTGCAGCGAGTCGGCCCCCGACAAAGCTGCACTGGCGAAAGCCCCGCATCGTGACCGCGATGTTCCGCTCGGAGGCGTGGAGGAGGTCCAGCACGACCTCGGGGACCGGCTCTCCGTCGCCGGGAAGGGCGACAGCGGCGATGATGCCGTGGGGGAGCGCGTTCTTGATGGTCAGCTGGTAGGGCATGGGACGCGGTCGTAACGCCCGCCGTGGCCAAGGGCCACGGCGGGCTGGCCATCGAAGCGGATCATGATGGGCAGGCGTCGAATGGATTCGGTGGGCGCCTCGTCATGCCCGGGCTTGAATGCCCATGGCAATTCGCTTACTCGTCCGGAAATGCAGTTGCACCACACCATTCTGCTGCTCGCCACCATCCATGCGGTGCCCGCGCATGCCGGTGGTGACGTCGCAGCGGCAGAGCATGACCGCGTCGCCGACGAAATGGAGCGTCTCGCGGAGCGCAAGATCTGGGCGGGCGTGGAGCGAAACTTCCGGGAACTCGAGTCCCTCGACGCTTCGTTGACGTTCGATGACCTCTTGATCGGGGCTCACGCTGCACGTGAACTCGGGGACGTGGCGTCCGCCTACGCTCGCCTCAAGGCGGCCTCCGGGATCAAGAGCACCCGGGAGATCGTCTCCTGGCTGTCGGACATCGACAACAACTACGGCCATGTAGACCTCGTCGCAGTGCCTGCCCGCTCAGCGGAACTCAGTGCGGTGCAGATGCCATTCGATCCGAATCAGCGCAGGGCCGTTGACGCCGCGGTCAAGCGGTCCAAGCAGGATGGCGCTTTCCGCGGCCTGCTTCCCGCTGGCGGCTACAGCTTCGCGAGCCAGAAATTCGAGGTTGTCCCTGGCATCAGTGTCAAGATCGAGGTCTCGCCCCGCATGCGAAGGCAGGGGCTGATCGACCCGGTCATCATCGTTCGCGATTCCCCCGGGGCCGTCCTCCAGGCGGCACCCACGCAGAAGGACGACTGAGTCCATCGGAGCCCCGACATGCTGCTTCCTCTCGTCATGGCGCTTGCCGCCGCCCCTGTCGCCGAGGCCGCTGATAGCGGCATCCACATGTGGGGCGTCGGTCCCACGATCTCCACCATCGCCTACCCAGGCCGCCACCCGATCAGCTTCCCCCGGCTGTCCGAGGATGAGATCGAGGCCGGTGGCTTCCAGGCGGACGTCAACGAGAACCGGCGCATCACATCGCTCGATGAGGTGAAGGGCGATGCCGCGATCGGAGCACGCGGGGTCGTGTACTTCAACCGCAACATCCGGGGCGCGCTCCGCGTTCATGCGTTCAGCGCGGGCAAGAACTACAACTCTGCAGACTTCACCTTCGAGGTCGACAAGATCTTCTTCCAGGAGTCGCGGGCGTCCGCCTTTGGCGGGGTGGGCCTGGGCTTCGGGAACATGAAGTTCGAGGGAGAAACCGACGCAGCCAACGGCGAGGACCCCGTCCTGACCATGGCGACCTACCTGCTGCGCGGCCAGGCCGGCGGCATGTACCGCTGGAAACAGACCGCGCTCGAGGTGGGCCTGTTCGCCAACATGGCGGTGCCGGGCGTCATCGAATTCACGGGGCAGTCCGGGAACACCACCGAGGTCGATGGATTCGGAGGCAACGGGGTCTACTGGCACGGCGGTCTCGAGTCGACCGTCTACTTCGGTGACTTCACGCCGCCGAAGAACGCCAAGAAGCGCAGCGGGAGGAACAAGAAGGGGCAGCGCCGCTGATGCCTGCCGGCCCGGGCGCGGCATCCTGCGCGGCGGGGCGCCGGGCGGCCGGTGCCGCCCGGGCCCGAGCAGCCGGCCGTCAGTAGGCGCGCGCGAAGATCGCCATGTGGGTCGCGGGCGCGCCAGAGTAGAAGCAGCGCCTGCCGGCGGCCTCGCCCTGCATGTCGCCCGGGTAGCAGCGGATCGTCGCCTTGCAGTCTGCCTTGATCGCGGCCTCCGCGTCCGGGTCGTCCTTCCAGGGGACGAGGAAGAAGCCGGGCGCTTCAGCGAGCTGGGCCTTCATCGCGTCGTAGGACTCTACCCGGTGGGTGTTCCGCTCCCGTCGGGCCAGGGCTGCGTCGAAGAGCCCCTTCTGGATCTCGTCAAGCTTGGCCCGAACCGCTTCGACGAAGCCGCCGCCCACCTCGAGCCCGAACTTCTTGCCACCGGTTCGAACCGCGCAGAAGACGCTGGTCTTCGCGACGTCCCGCGGGCCGATCTCCATTCGGAGGGGGACGCCCTTGCGTTCCCACTCGTAGTACTTGGCACCGGGCTTCATCTTCTCCCTCGCGTCCACGTGCACGCGGAAGTGTGGCGAGAGGCGCGCCCTGACGTCATTTGCGAAGGCCATCACGGCGTCCTTGTCCGCGTCCTTCCGCCACAGCGGGGTGACGACGACCTGGATCGGCGCGACACGGGGCGGGAGCACCAGCCCGGTGTCGTCCGAATGGGTCATGATGACGGCCCCGACGAGTCGGGTCGAAACGCCCCACGACGTCGCCCAGACATGCTCCATCTCACCAGCCGTGTTCTGGAAGGTGACGTCGAATGCCCGTGCGAAGTTCTGCCCCAGGAAATGGCTCGTGCCTGCCTGCAACGCCCAGCCATTCTGCATCATGGCCTCGATCGTGTAGGTGTCCTCTGCTCCGGCGAAGCGTTCCGTCGCGCTCTTTACGCCTGTGATGCAGGGCACTGCCAGGGTCTCTGCTGCGAAGTCGCGGTAGACCTCCAGCATGCGGGTGGCCTCCGCCTCTGCCTCTGCCTTCGTTGCGTGCGCGGTGTGCCCCTCCTGCCAGAGGAACTCCGCGGTCCGAAGGAACGGGCGCGTGCGCATCTCCCACCGAACGACGTTGGCCCATTGATTGATCAGCAGGGGAAGATCCCGGTACGACCGGATCCAGCGGCCATACATGTGCCAGATGATGGTCTCTGAGGTGGGGCGGACGACGAGCGCCTCCTCGAGCTTGGCAGCGGGGTCGGGCTCGACGCCGCCGCCCTCGGCAGCCCGGAGCCGGTGGTGGGTGACGAGCGCGCACTCCTTGGCGAAACCCTCCACGTGTTCCGCCTCCTTGGAGAGGAAGCTCTGGGGAATGAAGAGAGGGAAGTAGGCGTTGACGTGGCCCGTCTCCTTGAACCGGCGGTCGAGATCGTCCTTGATGGCTTCCCACACGGCGTAGCCGTGGGGCCGGATGACCATGCAGCCGCGCACGGGCGAGCTGTCGATCAGGTCGGCGCTGGAGATGACGTCGAGGTACCACTGGGAGTAGTCGTCGGCGCGCGGGGTGATGGCCTGCTGGGACACCGGAGCCTCCTCGGGTTCGGCGGAGGCGCCGCATAACACGAGCCCGGGGGAACCTCGCGCCGCGCGGGCGCCCATGGGATGCTTCCCGGGTGAGCCCGCGCCCATGACCCAACCCGCGCCGCCTTCGGCACCGAATTCGCCCTCGCGGGCAGCCCTCCTCCGTGGCTTCGCGCATGAGATGCGCAATCTCGTCGGGGTGTTCATGGGCGGATGTGAGCTGCTCGCCGACGAGCTCGAGGACCTGGGCGCCGATACCGAGACCGAGGTGACCCTCGGTGACCTCCGTCGCGCCGGTGAGCGAGCCCGCCAGCTTCTTGCCCGACTGTCGGGCCTCGCCGCGCTGGAGTCGATCGAGTTCGAGGTGTTCGGCACGGATGAGTTCATGGCATCCCGTGTTCCGCGTCTGCAGCGGCTCGCTGTCGGGCGAAGACTGCAGGTCGTCGTCGGCTCCGCGGTGCCACCGGTGTCGGGCAGTCCGGTGCTCTTCGAGGCGATCCTGGCCGACCTCGTCGACAATGCGGCCCGCAGCACCGCCGACGGGGGCTCGATCACGGTGCACCTGTCGGCGGGCGAAGCCGGTGGTGCCTTGCTCTCCGTCTCGGATGATGGCGCAGGGATGGCGCCCGTCCACGCCGCGCAGGCCTTCGAGCCGTTTTTTGGTTCGGACCCCGGCCGATGGGGACTCGGGCTGCCCATGGTGCTCGCTGCCGTCGAGGCGATGGGCGGGACGGTGGCGCTTGAGACCCGCGAGGGGGAGGGGACAACGGTGCGGGTCGCCTTTCCGCCCGCGGCACCGGTTCCGCGCCCTGCCGCAGCCAGCCCGCGGATATCGGCTGCCGCGATTCCCGGTCCGCTCGCCCTGGTCGTGGACGACGACCCCCTCCGCTGTACGGTGCTCCAGCGCCGACTGGAGGGTCTTGGAGTGGACGTGTTGGTGGCGGGGCATCCGGATCTCGCGCCCCTGCTCCTCTCGCAAGCGGGGCGGCGCCCTCGTCTCCTCGTCCTCCCAGCAGTGTTGACGCAACATTCCTCCGCGGATGTCGCGGCGAAGCTGGGCCCGGCCGTGCCGGGTGTCCGGATCCTGGCGATCGCGCGGGACGGGGAGTCCGTGGCCTGGGCGGATGCAACCGTTGCCGAGTCCGATGGGCAGGCCATGCTGCTCGAACGTGTCCGCGGCCTTCTGGACGACGGGGCGTGACAAGCTGCGGCTGTCCCGAGGCCGTCACATCTCGTTGACGGGGCCCGGGTTACCGGGCGCGCCTCCATGGAGCCGCAATGTCAACGCCCGCCATCGAGTCCCTCGCCGCCAACACCATCCGTGGCCTCGCCATGGACGCAATCCAAAAAGCCAACTCCGGACATCCCGGGGCGCCGATGGGCATGGCCGATATTGCAGTTGCGCTCTGGGGTCATGCGCTCGACTACGATCCGGCTGCGCCGGACTGGGCCGACCGCGACCGCGTGGTGCTGTCGAACGGTCACGCGTCCATGTTGCTGTACAGCGTCCTCCATTTGACGGGCACGTCGCTGTCCCTGGATGACATCAAGGCGTTCCGCCAGTGGGGCGCGAAGACAGCAGGGCACCCGGAGTTCGGGTACGCGCCCGGGATCGAGACCACGACGGGTCCGCTGGGCCAGGGGTTCGCAAATGGGGTCGGGATGGCCCTCGCCGAGGCGCGCCTCCGGGCAGAGTTCGGGGAAGACCTTGTGGACCACATGACCTACGTCCTCGCGGGCGACGGCTGCCTGATGGAGGGCGTCGCCTATGAGGCGGCGTCGCTCGCGGGGCACCTGGGTCTGGGCAAGCTCGTCTGCCTGTACGATGACAACAAGATCACGATCGATGGCACGACCGATCTGGCGTTCTCCGAGGACGTACGGGCGCGATTCGAGGCCATGGGGTGGGGCGTCGAGCAGGTTGATGGCCACGACCGCGGCGCCATACTCGCGGCGATCGGGAGGGCGAAGGCGGACCATGTACGGCCAACCCTGATCTCATGCCGCACCACCATCGGATTTGGAGCGCCGAACCTCGCGGGATCCAACAAGACCCATGGCTCCCCGCTGGGCGATGCGGAGATCGCCGCGACGAAGTCTGCCCTCGGGATGGACCCGGATGCGACCTTTGCAGTGCCCGCAGATGTCCCGGCATGGTTCCAGCGGAGGGACCCCGAGCGGAAGGCCCGGCGTCTGGCCTGGGAAGCGCGGCTCGCCGCGAGCGGGAAGGCCGAGCGGTGGGCGCGGTGGCACGGAGCAGTCGACCTTTCCGGGGTCTCCTGGCCCGAGTTCGAGGTCGGGACCTCACTTGCGACGCGCAAGGCGAGTGCAGCCGTGCTGAATGCCCTGGCCGCCGAGGTGGGCCAACTGCTGGGAGGCAGTGCAGACCTGGCGGGCTCCAACGGCTCGACGATCAAGGGCGGTGGAGACGTTCAGGCCGGGGATTACGGCAATCGGAACCTCCACTTCGGCATCCGGGAGCACGCGATGGCAGGCCTCTGCAACGGCCTCGCCCTCCACGGCGGCGTTCGACCGTATTGCGCGACCTTCCTCGTCTTCCATGATTACATGCGGCCCGCGGTGCGCCTTGCGGCGCTCATGCATCAGCCGGTCATCTACATCTACACCCACGACAGCATCTTTCTCGGCGAAGACGGTCCGACCCACCAGCCGGTGGAACACCTGATGGCGATGCGGACCATCCCGGGACTCTGGGTCTTGCGGCCCGCGGACGCCGCGGAGACGGCGGAAGCATGGCGGGTGGCGCTCGAGCGCACCGACGGGCCGGTTGCGCTCGCGCTGACCCGGCAGGGCCTGCCCGTTCTCGACCGCGGCGGAGCCCTCGCGGGCGCTGAAGGGCTCCGGCGCGGTGGATACGTGCTGTCGGAGGCGGCATCCGCGCCGGCCGTTGTCCTCATCGCGACGGGTTCGGAGGTCGCCCTTGCACTTGAATCCCAGGCGGCGCTGGCTGCGGCCGGTGTGGCGGCGCGCGTCGTGAGCATGCCGTCCTGGGAGTTGTTCCGGGCGCAGGGCAGCGAGTGGCAAACCACGGTTCTGCCCACCGGTGTGGCCCGGGTCAGCATCGAAGCCGGGACGACCCTTGGGTGGCAGGCTATGGTGGGTCTTGACGGAGCAAGTGTCGGCATCGACCGCTTCGGAGCGAGCGCTCCGGGCAAGGTGGTCGCCGAAAAGCTGGGACTGACCGTCGAGCGGGTCGTTGCTGCCGCTGAGGAGGCAATCGCTCGCAAGGCCTGACCTGCTGGAGGTTCCTTGGCCCCGACCCGCAAGCGTCGCAGCGCTCCGAAGCCGGCCCGCCGCAAGCGCGCGAAGCCGTCCCGGTCGCGGGGGGCACCCCGCCGCACCCGGGGTGGCGGGGCCTCCTGGACCCGGCGCGCCATCCGGTGGACCATCAAGTGGTCGTTCGTTGTGGGTTCGGGCGCTGCCATGGGGGCGGCCTTGGTCGGCTGGGCTGTATACGAGCAGGCCAAGCTCGACGTCGATGACCGGTTGCGTGGCGCCGTGTGGAACGCCA
>JAYYRS010000364.1:0-6102 GCA_036126975.1 Myxococcota bacterium | reverse complement strand
GAGGCTGGTCTGGAACCAGTCGGCTCCGAACAGGGGGGTCGGGTACCAGATACGCTCGTTGGTCGATGCAGATGGATTGCCCGTGGCGCAGAGGTAGTCGCTGCCCACCCATCCGGGGGGGGACGCGCCGCCGATGGCGGGGCAGTTGCTGTCATCCGTTCCGCCCGCCTTGAAGCCGAAGACCCACGAGAAGACGTGGTTCCGGGGCGATCCGGAGGTGACGGACACGACGTCTCCATACGTCTCGTCAATCGAGGTGCTCGGGAAGTCCCCGAAGGCATCGGTCGAGCCATGCTGGTACATCACTGCATTCCCGCGCACCGCGTCGTGGGCGATGTCGCAGGTGTCGACCGTGGTGGTCCGGATGAACTCGGATGGGTCGGCCGCGTCACGAGCACACACCGGACCGGTGTCGAGCACCATCGGTTGCCAGTCTCCCGGGCATGCATCCGTGGAGAAGTCGAAGTGCATGAGCTCCGTCCACCCGCCGCCGTCTGTGGTCATGTCGCAGAACACGGTCATCGGGGCGCAATCCGGCGGATCGATCGTGTAGGTACCGTCGCCGGTCGACCAGCCCACATCGATGATCTCGAGACAGCTCTGACACCAGTGGCGCGAAGCGTCGTCGTCGTCGCAGTCGGAGAGCTGATCGGTGGTTCCATCGGGCTGTTCGCAGTCCTCGACCGGCGCATCCGGATCACCCCAGCCGTCGCCATCTGCGTCGCGGTACCAGAATCGGGTCGGCAGGTCTTCGTCAACCTCGTCGTCGCAGTCATCGTCGATGTCGTTGCAGAGCTCCGAGGCGCCGGGATGGACCGTGGGGTCCGCGTCGTCGCAGTCATCGTCGCTCTCGACCGTCCCCTCGGGCTGTTCGCAGTCGTCGATGGGCGCGTCGGGGTCTCCGTGTCCGTCCGCATCCCGGTCCGCGTACCATGTCTGGCCGAGGTCCTCATCGATCTCGCCGTCGCAGTCGTTGTCCTCCCCGTCACAGATCTCGTCCTCGGGGACGCATCCTGGGACGCCCGAGTCCGCAGGCTCGCCTCCTTCGTTCGGGTCTTCTCCGCCTTTGAGGGAGTTGTCGACCCGGCAGCCGGCCGTCAGCAGGAGGGCGGACAGGAGGTGGGCACGCATCGGCGGGTCTCCTCGGGGCGAACGGGCGCCCCATGCGGGGATGGCCGGAGCATAGTCGAGGCCGGGCGGATGCGACGCGGCGCGATGGTCCGCGCGATGCCGCCGCCGGGCAGGACGGCTACACGGGCGGTCTCCGGGGCACGCGAGCCATGCGTGACGCGAAGCCGTCGTCTCCCCGCTGCGGAAGGGACAGGTACTGCTCGTAGATCCGGTGCAGGTTGACCTTGCAGTCCATCTTTACGAGGTTCATGAGCTGGCCGCCCTGGGCGCGGTCCGTGAACAGGATCTGGGCAGAGGGCTGAAAGAGACGGGGATTCCGCAGCGCGCGCCCCACCATGCGAAGGTAGGTCTCGGGGCTGGAGGTCTGCCCGAAGTCGTAGACGGCGTCCTGGAAGAAGATGGCGCCAATCGAAGCGCGGAACTCGTCGATGAATGCGCGGTACTCCCGTGCGTCGGCGCCGGGTCGTGCGATTCCCACCTGGACCATGGCGTCGCGGATCCGGACTTCATCGCCGTCGCGCAGCGAACGCATGAGGTCCCGGTAGCGGGCTGCGTGCTCCTGTGGGAATACCTTTACGCAGCCGAAGTCATACAGGACCACGTCGCCATTGGGCCGTGCCGCGAAGTTTGCGGGGTTCGGGTCGGCGTGGACAGCGTGAAGCTCGAAGACCTGGCGGAACACCATGTGCAGCAGGCGTTCCCCGATCCGGTTCCGACATTCCTGGTCGTACACCGCAGGGTCGAGCTCGCCGAGAGAATCTCCGGGCTCGTAGGTCAGCGTCAGGATGCGCCCGGAGCTGCGCTCTCCGACCACATCGGGAATGATCAGATGGGGGTCATCGGCGTGGAGCTCCTTGAACCAGCGAACGTTCTGCGCCTCGTGGGTGTAGTCCACCTCTTCCCGCATGCGGTCTCGCAGTTCCAGGAAGAATGCGTCGAAGGCGGCGCGTCGGGTGGCGAGCATGCCGCTGGCCCGGAGAGCGAGCTTGAGGTGGGAGATGTCGGAGTCGACGCTCTCGTCGACCCCTGGATACTGGACCTTGACGACGACCTCGCGACCGTCGTCCGTCTGCGCCCGGTGGACCTGTCCGATGGACGCGGCGGCGAACGGAATCGGGTCGAACCGCGCGAAGAGGAGCTCTGGTGGGCGTCCGAGTTCACGCTCGATCTGCTCAGCGATCACGCCATACTCCATGGGCGGCGCGCTTCGCTGGAGTGTCGCCAGGGAGGCGGTGAGCTCGTCTGGCAGGATGTCCTTGGCGACGGAGGCCAGCTGCCCGACCTTCATCGCCGCGCCCTTGAGCTCCCCCAGGGTCTTCGCGATCCGCGCACCGGAGCGTGCGTCCCGGTTCGCCTTCTGGCGTGCGCGGGTGTCCTCGTCGGTGAAGACGCCGGTGATCTGGTCCCGTGCGTAGGTCCCGGCCACCGCTGCGGTCATGCCGGCGAGCTTGAGGAATCGTCTGCGGCGGCTCGTTGGGCCTGTTGACGACTTGCTCATGGACGCTCCGGGGGAGCCGGCTCGGTTCCGGCTCATGGATGGCATCCACCAGCATCACGGCTGCGGCCCCGTGGGTCCAACCGCAGGGGGAGAGAACCCATCAGGCGCTGCGGCTTCGAACGTCCAGGTTGCCGCACCCGCCCGTGGTGGTCCGGGCGTGGTTCCGACGTTCGCCGGACGGAGATCTCAGGCGTGCAGCCAGGCGGCGTGCTGGGGCGCCCTCCGGGTCTGGCTCCATTCCTCGAGCATGGCCGGCGCGACATCATGCAGGCGTCGCATCTGGTCGGCCGTGCCGGTGTTCGCGGCGAGCTCGATCCGGTGCCCGTTGGGGTCGAAGAAGTAGATGGACTGGAAGATGCCGTGATTGACCGGTCCGAGAACGTCGATCCCTTCCGCCTCGATGTGGGACTTCGCGCGCTCAAGCGCGGCACAGTCCTCGACCTCCAGCGCCAGATGCTGCACCCAGATGGGCGTGTTCTCGTCTCGGCCCATGTCCGCGGAATTGGGCAGTTCGAAGAATGCCAGAACGTTGCCCATGCCGGCGTCGAGGAAGACATGCATGTACGGGTCGGGCTCCTTGGTAGACGGGACCTCGTTCTCGGCAATGGCCAGGACGAAGTCCATGTCGAGCACCCGCTGGTAGAACTCGACGGTCTCACGGGCATCCCGACAGCGGTACGCCACGTGGTGGATGCGCTTGAGTTGGACGCTCATGTCTCCCTCCTATGGCCGCGAATCGGTGAGAACACCGCGACGCTGCTGGTCGCGCTCGATGGACTTGAACAGCGCCTCGAAGTTTCCCTCCCCGAACCCCTCGTCCTCCTTGCGCTGGATGAACTCGAAGAAGATCGGTCCGATGGCCTTCTGGGAGAAGATCTGCAGCAGCAGGCGGGGTTCTCCCCCTTCGGTCGTGCCGTCGAGAAGGATTCCTCGCTTCCGGAGCTCCTCGGTCGGCTCGCCATGTCCGGGCAGTCGCTCTTCGAGCATGTCGTAATAGGAGTCGGGCGGGCGGGTCATGAAGTCCACGCCGGCCGCTTCGAGCCGGTCCCAGCAGGCGAGGAGGTCGGTGCAGCTGAAGGCGATGTGCTGGATGCCCTCCCCCTTGTATTCCCGCAGATATTCCTCGATCTGGCCTACCTTCTCGGACTTTTCCTCGTTGAGCGGGATGCGGATCAGGCCGTCGGGTGCGGTCATGGCGCGGGAGATGAGGCCCGTGTACTCGCCCTTGATGTCGAAGTACCGGATCTCCCGGAAGTTGAACAGCTTCTCGTAGAAGCCCGCCCAGTGGTCCATTCGGCCCTTGTAGACGTTGTGGGTGAGGTGATCGATGACGTCGAACCCGCAGCCCACGGGATGACGGTCGACCCCGTCCAGGTAGCGGAAGTCGATGTCGTAGATGGAGTTCCCCTCCTCCACGCGGTCGATCAGGTAGATGCAGGCGCCTCCGATGCCCCGGATCGCGGGGAGGCGGAGCTCGCTGAAACCCGAGGCGACCTCGACGGGCTGGGCGCCCTTCTCGAGGGCAAGGCGGTAGGCTGCGGGCGCATCATGGACGCGGAACGCCATTGCGCAGGCGGACGGACCGTGCTCCTGGGCGTAGTAGGCCGCGTGGGAACCCGGTTCGTAGTTCAGGACGATGTTGATGCCGCCCTGGCGCCAGAGCTGCACGTCCTTCGAGCGGTGTGTGGCGACATGGGTAAAGCCCAGACTGGTAAAGACGGGCTCCAGGAGACCTTTTTCAGGAGCCGTGAACTCGACGAACTCGAAGCCGCACAGTCCCATCGGGTTGTCGAAAAGGTCAGCCATTGCGCTCGCCTCCTGGAGTGGTGGTCGCCGGTGGTCCGGGCGTCTTGTTGCGTTTGACAGTGGTTGTATACGCAACTAATGGGCGCTGCAACCACGGAGCCGCGATGAACGAGGTGCCGACCCGCATCCTGCGGCTGGACCACTACTGGCCGTACCAGATCGCGGTCCTGGCCGAGCGGATCGCGAGGCGGACCACGCGGATCGTGAAGGCGCACGGACTGAACCTCTCCCAATGGCGTGTGCTCGCGGCGGTCGCGGAGCGGCCGGGACGGACCGCGGCTGAGGTGGTACGCGTCACGCCGATGGACAAGGGAATCGTGAGTCGTGCCACCCGGGGCCTGTTGGAACGCGGGCTGTTGCGCCGGGAAGCATCCCAGCGAGACGGTCGCCTCAGTCATCTCTTTCTCACCGAGCCGGGAATCCGAGGCTACGAGGTGTTGGCGCCGCAGGTCGAGGCGCTGACCCAGGGTGTGTCCGATACGATCGACGCCGCCGAGCAGGACCGCCTCACCACAACGCTGCGCGCGCTCGTGCAGGGGTTCCCGGACCGGCCCTGAGCCGATCGTCCCCGCCCTCTTCCATCACGAATGACACCCCGTCGCTGGACAATGCGACCCAGGAGAAGCCATGAAGCTTGCGACCCGCAAGAACGGAACCCGAGACGGCGAGCTGCTGATCGTCTCAAGGGACAACCAGCGCGCCATCGTCGTGGGCGCGCTCGCCCCGACGCTTCAGGCGCTCATGGATGACTGGGTCGCCAAGGCGCCGGCGGTCCAGGACATGGCGGAGGCGCTGGAGGCGGGCCAGCGCGGGGACGCCTTCGAGGTCGACTGTGCGACCCTCCACAGCCCATTTCCGCGGGCCTACGCCTGGATCGACGGCAGTGCGTACATCAACCACATCGTCCTCGTGCGGAAGGCGCGTGGAGCGGAGCCGCCGGAGACGCTGCGAACGGACCCGCTCGTCTACCAGGGCGGCAGTGACACCTTCCTGGGACCGCGCGACCCGATCCCGCTCGCGGATCCGAACTGGGGATGCGACTTCGAGTCCGAGATCGCGGTGGTACTGGACGACACGCCCCAGGGTGTGCGCGCCGATGAGGTCGGTCGCTACATCCGCCTCGTGATGCTCTGCAACGACGTGTCGCTTCGCAGCCTGATCCCGGGCGAGCTGGCGAAGGGCTTCGGCTTCTTCGGTTCCAAGCCCTCATCGGCATTCAGCCCATTTGCGGTGACGCCGGATGAACTGGGGGACGCCTGGCGGGGCGGAAGGCTTCACCTGCCCCTGGTCACCCATCTGAACGGTGCGAAGTACGGAGACCCGGACGCAGGGCCGGAGATGCACTTCAGCTTCCACGACATCATCGCGCATCTGTGTCGGACACGTTCGCTGTCTGCGGGAACCATCGTCGGAAGCGGGACGGTCAGCAATGCGGACCGCGCGCGCGGGTCGTCGTGCCTCGCCGAGCAGCGCATGCTGGAGAAGATCGACACCGGGGAGTTCATCACGCCCTTCATGAAGCACGGCGACCGCGTCGCCATCGAGATGTTCGACCCTGCAGGACACAGCCTGTTCGGGCGCATCGAGCAGACCGTCGTCCCGGCAGGCTGAGATGGATTCCCCGAATCGCGTCCTGCTCGGGTACTGGCGATCATCGAGCTCATGGC
>JAYYRS010000363.1:0-18402 GCA_036126975.1 Myxococcota bacterium | reverse complement strand
AGTCCGCAGGCACACCGTTCCGGTTCGACTACACGGGCGGCACCCAGACGCTGGAGACCCCCGCCGTGACGACCGTGATCCAGTTCACGGTCTATGGTGCAGCCGGGGGTCGCGGCTACAACACCTTCACCAGCCCGACCTGCGGCAGCGGTTCCGAGACCGGCGGGTATGGCGGCATGGCAGAGGGACAGGCCACCTTCGCTGCGGGAACCCTGCTCTACGTGGAGGTCGGGGGCCAGGGCGATGACGGTGGCTGCGCCGACCGGGGCCCGTACGACACGCGCAGCGGTGGCTACAACGGCGGGGGGCGGGGAAGCCAGGGCGGCTCCGGTGGCGGAGGCGGCACCGATGTGCGCACCACCAGCGGAGACCTGAGCTCGAGGCTGATCGTGGGCGGTGGCGGCGGCGGCTGCGGCTACGAGAGTGGACTGTACCGGGGTGGCCACGGTGGCGGACTGACGGGGGAGACGAGCGGCTCGGGGTCGAGCGGCGGGTCACAGACCAGCGGCGGAAGCGGGTCCAGTTCCTCGGGCGCCTTCGGGGTCGGCGATGACAACGTCCAGGGAAACGATGAGGGCGGCGGAGGAGGCGGATGGTACGGCGGTGCCGCTGGTGGCGGCGCCAATGCGGCCGGCGGAGGCGGTTCGTCCTACTACGGCGGCATGACCAGCCACCAGTCCACCGCGGCCGGAGTGAACAGCGGCGACGGCTACGTCGAGTACATCTTCCAGTAGGCCCCCCATGACCGGTCCGGGGCCGTGCGTCTGGCCAAACGGCCCTGCGCGGACCGGACCGGCTTCACGGACAGGCGGTCTTCGCCCCCAGGGCACACGCGTGCCGGCGCGCATCGGCCGCGGCAGACGGATCCTGGACCCCTCCCCAGGTCTCCTCGCAGAGTGTCTCTAGAAGAAGACAGCCCTGAACATCTCCGTTCCGGCATTCGGTCTCCAGCCGCGGACGCAGCATGCGGGCGAGCGCACCGGCATCCTCCGCCCGCTTGAGCTTGAACAGCGACTCGACCTGGCTCATGCAGCCGATGATGTCGCCGGCCTTGCAGCCCTCCTCTCCGAGTTCCGCGGCCCGGGAGTACATTCCGACCGGATCGGCTCCCATCTCATCTGTGAGCTTTCCCGCGCCGACGAGGTCACCCAGGTGGACGCATCCCGACGCCTCGTTCCCCTTGCAGGCCTTCAAGAGCAGGGCCCCCGCGCGCTGGACCGCGCCGGCCTCATCGACCCGCTCCATGAGCATGCTGCCGAGCATCGCGCAGCTGTACAGATCTCCCCACTCGCAGGCCCGACCCCGCATGGTCGCCGCGAGCTCCATGTCGACCGGAAAGGAGAGGCCCGCCTCGATCATTCCCGCGAGGGCACCGCAGCCTCCCGCGACGTGTCGCTGACAGGCCGTGAGATTGTGGGCACGCGCGAGGTCAGGATTGGGCGTGACCCCCATTCCGAGAAGGTACTGCATGCCCAGGTAGTGGCACGCCTCGCCAGAGCCCGCCTTGCATGATGCGTCGAACAGCCGCGCCGCCCCGGGACGGTCCGCAGGCGTCACCGTCCCGCTGAGCTTCACGACGCCCAGGTGCGTGCAGGACTTCGGATCTCCGCCGTCACAACCGCGGGAGATCAGGTCCACCGCCCTCGGGACGTCAACCGGTACGCCGATGCCTCCCAGGTGTCGCGCACCCAGCTCGCCGCACGACGCAGCGGCTCCCCTCTCGCATGCATCGAGAAGGGCGTCCGATTCATCCAGAGACGGCTGTGCTGAAGCGATTCCAGCGAGGAGTATCCACAGCTGCATGCTCACTCCGGTCGCCGAACCGCACCCACTGCGCCCCGGGGCCCGCGTCGCGCCCGCGCAGGCGGCAGCGGTGAGGCCGTGCGCATGCGCGCTCAGCCCCCCGCGGGTGCCGTCAGGGTGAAGGCGACGCCCGTGGCCTCTCCGCCGGGCTCGGCCGTCACCGGATTCGACGCCGACCCCTCCTCGGAGCGGTCCTCTGCCGTGAGAAGGTCACCGTCCTGGTCAATGCTCGCATACAGGTAGACGGAGTCGGCTGCCGGCAGGTTGAGGGAGACGCTGTAGGCAAGCGGCGCACTGTCCGGCGGGCAGTCGGTCGTCTGGTTGCTGATGTCGCGGGTTGCCCCACTGCTCCGGTCCGGCAGGCCTGTCGCGGGGTCGACATCGGACGCAGACCACATGGAGATCGTGCACACGGCAGAGGACGACACGGCGCCAGCCACCTGCAGCGTACCGCTCACCATCAGGGAGTTGTCGTCCCCGCTTCCGCCTCCCGTTCCGGCCCCGGTCTCGCCGGCACCGCCTCCACCCGTTCCGGCGCCGGTCTCGCCGGCACCGCCCGTTCCGGTCCCGTCGGAGCCCGTGCCACCCGTACCGCCGGTACCTGCGCCACTGTCTCCCGACCCGGTACCCCCCGAGCCGGTGTCGGTCGTCCCGGTCCCATCCGAGCCGGTCCCGCTGGTGCCACCCGGCTCACCCGGCTCACCCGGCTCTGCCAGTTCGTAGCAGACCCCGTCCACCATGCCGTAGCCGGGGTCACACTCCTGCGTGCAGCCGAGATATCCAAGGACCAAAATCATCGTGCTCATGCCCACCTCCGGCGGGAGCAACGTATCACGACGGCATCCCGTCCGCCCCGCGTCGCCGAGCGCCGGGCCGCCGGCAGCCTCCGCCGGCGAGACGCCCGGATGGGATAGGATCGCGCCCGTCCCCTGCCGCTCCCGAGGCCGCATGAAGCCCCAGCAAGCTGTCCTGCTCGCCGGTCTGGTCCTCGGCCTGGGGCTCGTCGCCTACGGCGTGTTCATGATGGGCAGCGGCGCTGGGCAGGGGGCCGGACGCGGGGCGACTCCGGTGGCCGCTCCGACCACCGGCCCGCGCCAGGGTGCCGGCGCCACGGCGGGGGCGACGCCGCCCGCTCGGGGTCCGGTGGCGCCCGGCTCTGGCACCTTCACCAACCCCGCGCCCGAATCGAACCAGTCCGCGAGTGCGGAGGCCCTCTGTCCTGGGTGCGACGTCGTCGTCATCACCCTGTGTTCCATGCGGCGGGATCACCTGGGCGCCTATGGCGGCCCCACGGACCTCACACCGAACCTCGATGCGCTCGCGGCCGAGTCGGTGCGCTTCGACAACGCATGGTCTGCATCCAACTTCACCCTGGCCGGGTTGACCGCGCTCCTGACCGGCCGATTCGGCTCGTCCACCGGCGTGACGGGATGGGACAAGGGACTGGTGTCCGACGTACCGACCCTGCCGGAGATCCTTGGATTCTATGGCTACCGGACCGGCGCATTCACGATCGACGCGCCCAGCGGTTTCCGCCCTGACTACGGCCTGGATCGGGGCTTCCAGACCATGACGATCATCCCCCCGCCTCGCGACACCCCGGATGGGCGGCTGCGCCAGGGCGAGCCGGGCCCGGGCGGACAGTCCGCGGAGCCCGCCGCGGCGTGGGTCTCGGCGCAGGACGGATCGGGGCCCATCTTCGTCATGTTCCATTCCCGGACCGCGCACTTCCCCTTCGTGATCGATGCCAACGCGACCGATCCCACCGGGGTCACCCAGGCCCTGTTCAACGCCGGAAACGACCGGGTCGACACGGACCGTGCGATGCCCGGCACCGCCGGGGGCACGGCGCAAAAGGGCGTGGTCGCCATCGGCAAGGATCCCCTGCAGGAGCTGACCATGGCCCAGGGCGAGGCGGGGATTCAGGTATGGAAGGACGAATACGCCAAGTCCGTCGGACGCACCGACGTCGATGTCGGCGTCCTGCTCGACGCGGTGAAGGATCGGGGCAACTGGGACCGGACGATCGTGGTGGTGGCAGCCGACCACGGTGAGTCGCTGGGTGACCAGGGCGAAATCCTCCACGGAGATGCCTACTTCGACAGCGTGACCCACATCCCGCTCATGGTCCGGATTCCAGGGTTGCCGGCAGGCTCGACGAACGGGCTGGTCGGCCACGTCGACATCCTGCCGACGCTGCTGGCGCTCGTCGGAGCCATGGAGCCTGCCGACATCGACGGTGTCAGCATGGTTCCCCTGGCCACCGGCACCAGCGATGAGATCCGGAAGATGACCCTCATCGAAGGCGGTGTGACGCTGCAGCAGGGCCCCACACCCCGCGGCGCCGTCATCGCCCCGCCCTGGGCCCTGCTTCGTCAGGATCGCGGGTGCGGGGGATCTGCTGCTCCGCGCAAACCCGGAGAGCCCGCAGAGTGCCTCTTCAACCTCGAGGAAGATCCGGGACAGACCCGCAACGTCATCCTGCAGCATCCCGACGTTCGCGAACGGCTGGTGGGTTCCTGGGATGCCTTCCGGGCGGCCCGTGCCACGGCAGGCCAGCGCCTCCAGCTCGACCCGGAGATGGTGGAGGAGCTCCAACGGACCGGGTACGATTTTCGCGGGGAAGCAGACCGATGAGCCGGCGAGCCCGCGCGCGTCGTCGCCAACGCACACCTGGACCCGCGCTGCTGGTCCCGCTCATCTGCGCCGCGCTCGGCGCCGCCGGTGGGGCCGGACTCGCACCCACCGTTCTCGCCTGCCTCGGGCGACCCGAGGCCGTCGACGCATCCAAGTGGACCGTCCTCATTCCTGGCATGGACGAGAAGGTGCTCACGCCCGGCCTGGGACGCGGCACCCGGATTGGCGCCGGTGCGCTCCTGGTGGTGCCGCACAGCTTCAGCCGGTCGGATCGGATCCTGCCGCGCGATGACCGCGAGATAGCACGACTCGAGATCGAGCTGGCACCGGAGAGCGGCCCGCTGCTGGTCAACCTCGTCCCGCCCGGCCTGGAGGGTCCCGGCATCACCAGCATCAAGCTGTGGCCCGATCGCTGGGCGGATCCGTCCCAGTTCGAGGTCCCCACGCCGCCCGGCCAGCCCGCCGTCCTCATGAACAGCGAGGGCCGGGTCACCGCGTGGACCGGGGAACGGTGGGCGCCGCTGACCACACAACCAGCGGGGACGGTCGAGCTGTCGGCATTCGATGGCGCCGCACGCCTGTTGCGGATTCGTGCGCTGGATTCGGACGGACGTGTCGTGGTGGAAGATGACTGGACGGACGCGCCGGTTCCGACCCGCTGGCGGGTCGGCGCAGCTGCCGGCGGCATCGTGGCGGGCCTGCTGGCGGGCCTCGTCATGGCCGGCGCCGGCTCGCTGCCCGGGGGCCTCTTGCTCGCGTTGCTTCTCGTGGCGCCGCCGCTTGTGGTGCTGCACCTTCCCCACATCGCCTGGCTGAGCGCCGTCGAACGGCTCTTCCTCGTGCGGACACCCACATGGGAACTGGCACAGCTGGTGCTGGCGGCGGCGGCGCTGCCCCTGGCCGCTGCCGCCGCGCTCCGGTCCGGCGCACTGACCGGCGGCCGGGCACGCGGACGAGGGCTGCCGTGGCCGGTCTGGTTCGGGCTGGTTGCCGGGGCTGCCATCGTCGGAGCACGGGGACTGGCAGCCTGGGAGCTGGTCCTGGTCGTGCCCGGCGCTGCTCTCCTGGCCGGACCGGCGTGGCTGGCCCATCGGGGCAGGATCTCCCGACAGGACCTCCTGCTGCGCGACCTGCCGACGTTGCTCCTGATCGCTGGACTCGGCTGGGGCCTGGGACTGCTGCCCGCCATGCTCTGGCGACTGCTGGTGGTGGTCGCCCAGGTCCCGGCACTGGCTGAGCGCGCTCCGCGGGCCGGCTCCGACGTCTTCTTCGCGACGGTGCTCGCCCTGCCCCTCGGCGCCGAACTCGCACTGCGCAACAGCTACCTGGACACCGGCTGGTCCTCGGAGCATCTGTCAGGCGCCGAGCTGGGCGCTGGCGAAGATGCCTCTGGCGTGGTCCCCTACTGGTCGGAGTCCTGTGGTGCAGACCCAAGGAAGGTCTGGTGGTTTGGCGGATCCTCGGCCGGCGGCGCGTACCAGATGGAGGGCCGTCCTGCCGACTTCTTTCCCGGCCAGGTGCACCGCGCCCTCTGCGACCAGGGCCTTGCGGTCCGCACGGTGAACTTTGCCAACGGCGGACGGGATACCTTCACCTTTTCGCGCGCGCTTCCGGACCTCATGGAGGACGAGACGCCCGACTTGGTGGTCGTCTACGTGGGCGTCAACGACGTGCTCACGGCGAACAGTTCGCTTACGCGCAAGCAGCGCGAAGCTGCGCGGGCCGACGAAGACGGCCAGACGGGATGGCTCGCCACGCTCGCAGCGCGTTCGCGCGTGGTGGCCGGGCTCTCCCTGCTCAACCGGCCAGCGGGCGGCGAAGAGTCGGAATTCGTCGCCGCCGTCCCGGTGGCGGACGCAGAGGAGAACCTGCGCAGGATCATTGGTGGGGTAGAAGCACAGGGCGGGCGGGTTCTCCTCATCCCCGAGCTGACCCGACCCACATCCCCCGATCCACTCGGCCCCTACCGGGCCATGGAGGCGCGCGTGGCCGCGGATGAGCCTTCAGCCGTATGGGTGGACGTGGTAGACCAGACTGCCCAGCTCGACCCGGATGACGTCTTCGTGGATCGCAATCACCTCTCCCGCGCCGGTCACGCGGCAGTGGCCGAGCGTCTCGCACCGGCCCTGGCGACGCTCCTGGCGCCGTCATCGCCCCCCACCCCGCCAGAGGTCTCACCCTGATGCGCGCGCTCCGCCGGGCCTGGATCCGACTCACCGGCACGCTCGCCTGGCGTTTTCCGGCCGAGCGCCGCCGTCTGCTGCTCGCGTTCTCCCGGGCAGAGCAGGGAAGCGCCCTCGACATGCTGGCCGCGGTGCGGTCCACCCAACGCCGGGACCTGCGGCTCAAGTACTTCCGCCACGCGATGGACGAGTGGCGGCACAGCGGGCTCTTTCGGCGCGCAGCGTCCCAGCAGGGCGTCATCGACGCGACGGAGTCCGGGCGCGACGAGGCGGGCCTGCTGCTTGAGCATGGCATCGTGGGCGGCCGGACCCTTTTCGAGCGGATGGGTGAGCTGGACTTCCTGGCCTTCGTCTATGTCGCAGAGTCCGACGCCGTAGAGCAGTTCGACGTCTACCGCACCAACGACCTCCCAGACGAGCACACCCGAGGCGTGCTGCCTGCAATCCTGAAGGACGAAGCCTTCCACGTCTCCTACAGTCGCCAGGAGCTCCTCCGCACGCAGGATGGCGACCTCCCGGTCGAGCGACTCGCCGCGGTCCGCAGGGTCCGCCGGAACCGCATCAAGGAAGGCTGGCTGCGATTCTCGCGTGACATCGGCGTCGTGGTCGGATCCGTCTGGCTTTGGGCGCTCTACGCGCTCGTTGTCGGGCCCTTCCGCATGGTCGCGCGGCTCGACAAGGGCGGATTCCAGCCCGCCAGCCTGGATGCCCGTCCGCTGCTCGACCAGGCCCGCAGCGAGGCCTGAATGCCGACCTACATCCTCGGCATCTCGGCCCTCTACCATGACGCTGCGGCGACCCTCCTCCGCGACGGGGTCGTGGTCGCTGCTTCACAGGAGGAGCGCTTCACACGGCTCAAGCACGACGCATCCCTCCCAGTCCGCGCGGTCGACTTCTGCCTCGAGCAGGCCGGCATTGCGATCCAGGATGTCGACTGGCTGGTCTTCTATGAAAAACCACTGCGGAAGTTCGAGCGCATCCTGTCGACCGCCGTGGCCACGTTTCCCAGGTCCTGGCGTACGTTCCCACGCCAGATGCATGCATGGCTCGGCGACAAGCTCTGGCTTCGAACCAAGCTGGTCGAGACCTTCGGGGTGCGACCCGACCGGCTGATGTTCTGCGACCATCATCGTTCACACGCCGCGAGCGCACTGCTGGCATCGCCACACGCCAATGCCGCCATCCTGGTGGCAGACGGCGTGGGCGAGTGGGCGACCACCTCGCTCTGGCGCGGCGGAGGCGACGCTCCGGGACTTCATCCGCTTGGTGAGGTCCGCTGGCCGCACTCTCTCGGGCTGGTCTACTCCGCGATCACCGCCCACCTCGGCTTCGCTGTGAACGAAGGCGAGTACAAGGTCATGGGCATGGCCGCATTCGGGCGGCCGACGCTCCGAGACCGCTTCGACCGGCTCGCCACGTTCGACGCAGATGGTGGCTTCTCCCTGGACCTCGACTACTTTTCCTGGCACTGGCATCCCACGCGAAGTGCGACGTCCAAGCTGGAAGCACTCCTGGGGCCTCCCCGGCTACCGGGGACCCCATTCGCACCGCCCGGCTCCGGTCTGGATGTGCCCGACGCGGTCATGCGGGAGAGCCAGCGCCACGCCGACATCGCCGCGAGCTGCCAGGTGTGGCTGGAGGATGCACTCCTCCACATCGCGCGCGGTGCAAAGGCGCGGACGGGCGCGGACACCCTCTGCCTCGCCGGCGGGGTGGCGCTCAATGCCGTCGCGAATCACCGGCTCGCCGCGGAAGGCCCGTTCGCCCACCTCTGGGTCCAGCCTGCAGCTGGGGACGCCGGCGGTTCACTCGGTGCGGCGCTGTGGGCATGGCACTGCGTGCTCGGGAATCCCCGCCAGGAGAGGCCGTTTCACATCACGCTCGGCCCGCGGCTCGACCGCGGTCACACCATCGACCTGCTCTCCGACCTCGGGTTTCCCTTCGAGGAGGTCGGAAACCCGACCCAACGCGCCACCGATGACCTGCTGGATGGGAAGGTGCTGGGCTGGGTCGAAGGTGCATCGGAATGGGGGCCGCGGTCGCTGGGGCACCGCAGCATCCTGGCGGACCCCCGCGGCTCCGGGACCGCCCGTCGGGTCAACCAGCGCGTGAAGTTCCGCGAGTCCTTCCGGCCCTTCGCACCCGCGATCCTGCCCGATGCCCTTTCGCACTTCGACCTGGCCGAAGCCGAGGAGGCGCTGGCCCGGTACATGCTGACGGCGGTTCCGACACGGGACGGCCTGTCCGCAGCGGCGCCCGCCGTGGTGCACGTCGACGGCACCGCACGGCTGCAGGTCGTAGACCAGGATGCTCACCCGGCATTCCATGACCTCCTGTCCAGCTTCGGCCAGGCGACGGGCCTGCCCATGCTGCTGAACACGAGCTTCAACCTCAAGGGGGAGCCACCGGTATGCGGTGCGGTCGATGCACTCGCAACCTTCACCCGCAGCGGCATCGATGTAGTGTATCTGGACGGGGTGCGCGTCGAGCGGCCACCGAAGCGCCTGTACCCAACGCTGGGGGAACCCTGACTCCGCTCCCTCCCGAGACGGAAGCGCGCGAACCCGCCTCGCCAGCGGCGCCGTCCACCATGCAGCAGCGGGTGGATGCATGGTTGATGCGGCTCGGAACAGCGGGCCAGCTCCTGGGGATGTTGTCTCGAGGCGGGCGCTGGTGGATGGTACCGATGACCGCAGTGCTGCTGCTGCTGGGGATTGCACTGGTCGCCATCCAGAGCGTCCAGTACGTCGCGCCGTTCATCTACCTGGTCTTCTGAGCGGACCCCGGCAGGGGCGTCACACGGGCCCGGATCCGCAGCGTCAGCGGCCGGCCAGGATCGAGCGGAGCCGCGCCGCGACGGCGAGCCCCGCCTGGCGATTCCCCTCTGCCGAGAGGTGGCCTGGGTCATCGGCGAGCACGAGTCCGGGACCGGAACAGCATGCACGTGCGTCCACCAGCGGCACGGATCCGGCCTTCGCAAGGTCCCGTGCCCACGGGCCGCTGGGCCGTTCGCCGCCGCGGGGCCCCTCGATGTCGGCAGCAAATGGCAGCCATCCGATCGCCACCCGTCCGCCATGGGCGGCGAGTGCAGCGCTTGCGTCCGCAAGGGCACGACTGCGTTCGGCGTCCGAGACGCGCGCCACCCGCGGCTCGCGGGTGGCCTGGTCCGGAAGAAGGAACGGTCGGTCGGAATTCGGAAAGATTGCCGAACGCAGGAGCTGGTAGAGGCTCGAGTGTCGAGCGAGAAGCACCCGGGACCGGGCCACGACCGTGCCACCACCCTCCAAGACCTCGCGGTCGCTCACCAGGACGGTGTTGTGGTCATGCATCGGGATGAAGAAGACCGCCAGGTCCGGCTGATACGCCGCCACCACTTCTCCCAGCAGCCACGCCGCCTGGGTGGTCGAGTAGCCCGGCTGCCCGGCGTTGAGGACCTCGACCCCCGGCAGGCCCTCCGCCACGCCGTCCGCCAGCGTCCCGCCGTCATCCACTCCCCATCCGAATACCGTCGAGTCTCCCAGCAGAGCGACCCGCGGAACCCCCGCTGTCCGAGCGCGCGCCAGGGTCGTTCGGAGGCCGTCAGGGTTGGTGGTCACCGTAAACCCGTGCCCATCCCGCGGTCCCTGGGTGTGGCGTCCCCGGAGGTTCGCCTGCATCCGCCACTGGCCCAACGCCTCTGGCTGGTACGCCGGCGCCACGCCCACCGCCCGCGCGCCCAGCTCTGCGACAGCCAGCAGCACCACACCGAAGGCGAGCGCCAGCCCGCGGCCACGCCAGGGGTTCCGGTGGCGAGATACGCGGGCCATCCAGGCCTCCGGGGAACAGGGCCATCGCTGGGATGCTACCCCAGCCGACCCGTCGACCCGTCGTGGTAGCGTCGGGACGCCGCGGAGCCCCCCCCTGTACGCACGCCTGCTCGTCCTGGTCGCATCGCTGTCCATGCCGGCCGCACACGCGAGCCAGCCCGTCCCAGTGTCGGAAACACCACCCGTACCCCCGCCGGCTGGCGGCGGCATCGGCTTGACCCAGTCGGCCGAACTGAGTCCATGGGCCGTCCTGCTGGGCCTGGCGCTGCTGTTCGCCGGTGGGGCATGGCTCTGGACGCTTGCGGTCCGCCAGGGGCTGCCCGGCGTGCCTCGGCGTCTCGAGCGCCTGCCCTCCGCCGGCCTGTTCGGCGCGGGCTCAGCCCCGCTGTCCCAGGGCCTGCAGGCCTGGGAGGTGGACCCTGGACATGCGGCGGCCCTGCTGGGACCGCTGCTGGCCACCCTGGCGAGGGACCATCGGGTCCTGCTGGCCGCGCCCGAGCGGTCTCCCATCCCCCCAGTGACCGGAGGCCCCGTCTACCGGGCCGTTGATGCCCGCCCCGGCGACCTGGGACAGCTGGTGGCCCGCCTGGCCGACGCGCCCGGCCTGCCGGTCGTGGTCCTGATGCTGGGTCGGGGTCGCGACGCCGCCGACCTGCGGCAGAGCCAGGTGTCGATGCCCGCGCACACCGGTGGGATCGTTCTGCTCACGGAGACTGCGCGAACCGCACTGCACACAGCCCAGATCAGCCCGACCGACACCGGCTGGCGTCTCGTCACCGACCTGGGCGCGGTGGACCTCGTGACGCAGGACGGCCGCCTGATCCGCGCCCCGGGATAGCGGCCGGCCTTTCGGGCTACACTGCCGGCATGCGGCCCGGTCTCCTCGCCCTGCTTCTCGCCTCCTGCGGCTCCGAACTCGAGCACGTGCCCCTCTCCGATGCGGTCGATACCGGCTCCCCGCCGACCGGCACGACGTCGGAGGGGGTCCGCTTCACCGGCGCATCGACCTGCGACGCGCCCGCTGCCGAACCCACCTGGGTCGAGGTGGGCGAGGCATGGGGCCTGAGCTTCACCATCCTCGACGACGAGATCTACGGACACCAGGACGGATGTGGACTCGCGGTGGCGGACGTGAACGGCGACGGCCAGGCGGACGTACTCTCGACCCGCATGCCCGGCACCGTGCAGCAGTTCCTGCGCGACGGGGACCGCTTCGAGCCGATGACCCTGCCCATGCCGTCCGGCAACGGCGCGCTCTGGATCGACGTCGACGGAAACGGTCACGTCGACCTGCTCATGGGCGGCCCGATGGCCTTCATGCTGCGGGCAACCGGAACCGGTGAGTATCGATACGAGAACTTCCCTTCCCTGGATGGCGAAGGGGTCGCGACCCAGTCCGTCGTCCATGACCTGTCGCCGGGGGACTACGACCTCGACGGACGCCTCGAGATCATGCTCACCCGGACGGCCGACATCCACGATCTGGGGGACTGGCACAACAGCCGCATGCTGCACATCGAGCCGGACGGACTCGGGATCGAGCGAGATGCCATCCCCGAGGAACCCGGGCTGCGTCACGGCTACGATGCCGTGACGTTCGACATGGATGGCGATGGGGACCTCGATGCCTACGTCGCCAACGACCTCGGCATGAACTTCGGCTGGAGCACACTGCTCCGGAACGACGGCGGGACGCTCGTCGATGCCCAGCAGGACTGCATGTGCGGCCTGCCGACGGCCGCCAAGGGCGTAGACGTCGCCGACGTCGATGCCGACGGCCAGCCCGAGCTCTTCGTATCGGGGAGCCCCTTCAACACCCTGCTGTCCCGGGAGGACGCGGGGACCTGGGTGGACATCACCGCCATCAGCGCGGCATCGCAGCTGACCGAGGACGCGACGGGCTGGGGCGGCGTGTTCCTCGACTTCGACAACGACGGCCATCGGGACATCGTCAGCGCACAAGGCGACCGCTGGAATGAGGCCGAATCCTGGAAGGCCTTCGATGCGCCCCTCCAGCTGCTCCATCAGCGAGTTGGCGTCTTCGTCGACCGGGCGCAGGAGCTGGGGCTGACCGCGATGGGCTCCTTCCGCTCCGTCGTGGCACTCGACATGAACGACGATGGCGTCGAGGACTTCCTTTTCTCCCAGGCTGCCGACCGGCCCCTGCTGTTCCTGTCCGAGTCCTGCACCGCCGCCCACTGGATCGAGGTCGACGCGCCCGTTGGCGCCCGGGTGGAAGTCACCGCGGGCGGCCGGACCCAGACCGACTGGGTCACCCTCGACAGCGGCTACATCGCGACCACGCTGCCGCGCGTCCATCTGGGACTGGGCCAGACCGACGTCGTGGATCTGATCCGGGTGTTCCTGCCCGGCGGAGAGATGCTCCAGGCCGTGGGTCCCATCGATGCACGGCAGCGCGTGATCTTTCCGGGATGACTCGCCCAGGGATGCGGCCGGGCCTATCGCCGCGGCCCTACCCTGGGCGGACCACCGCCCGACCGGTCCCCGGAGAGCGGCTCACCCAGTTCCGGGACCACGCGCACCTCGTCCGAAGCGGACCGGCCATTGTCGTCGGTGACTTCAATGGACATCCACGCATCCTGCCACAGGAAGTCGGCATCATCATCGGGACCCGTCACGAATCCGAGGTAGCCGTACATGCCTGGATACAACCACGCGCAATCCCCCTCTGCGGCTCCTTCCTGCGGAAAGAACTGCAGCCGGTATCGCTGGTCGGAGACCATGCTGCTGTCGTGGGCGCGACGGATCGTGAGGTGGACCATGGCCACCGACGTCATGTTCCATGTGCGCACGCTGGCGAGGATGTGCTGACCCCCCTGGGGCCCGTTGATGACGATCACGGTATCGCCGTCGTCAATCGCTTCGAATGTCGACTGCCCGGTTCCCAGCGCGACGGACGCATCGCCCGCGGCACACGGCACGGCCGGCACGGCCGAGTCCTCGCCATCCGTCGTGGCCGGGGCTGTCGGGGCCTTGCGGGGCCCGGAACAGGCTGCCAGGGACCCCATGATCGCGAGACGGCGGTGCACGCCTGGAGTCTATCCGCCCGCAGACGGTGTGGTGGGGTCCGATCCGAGCGGCTCCATGGACGGCCCACCGCCCAGGCCACCCGGCACGGCCGGGTCCGCGGGAGGCCCCGAGGTCGAAGCACCGATCGCATCGGAGAACCCAGGTGTCCCCGATGCCACCATCAGGATGCTGGCGAGCTGGTTCTCCACCAGCACCGAGCTGCCGGCCTGGCCCAGGCGTTCGGCAGCAAACAGCCCGCCGACATCCATCTCGCCTTCCTCATCATCGCGAGGATCGACCTTGAGAGCGGCAAAGTCCATCGCGTCCCACGTGGAGCCCAGGCTGGCCACCTCGCCCCCGGGCGTCGACAGGGGATGGACGCTGCGGCCCAGCAGGAACCGCGCAGCCGCCAGGGCCGGGCGCTGGTCTTCCGGGAACAGGCTGGCGGTCTCCTGCGCCACGACGAACAGTCTGGTGACCCGTGTGTACTGGGCGCGGGCCGGATCGATTCCCTTCTCCACCTCGGCGCGGGCAGACTCCAGCCGCACCGCGAGGCTGGCCAGCTCTGCCGAAGAGGGGGGAGCAGGCCGCGAATACAGCGCCGCGATGTCGTCGTACACGGGTGGCAGCAGGACGCGTTCGCGGCTGTCGAGCAAGGCCCGCTCGTCTGCCGCCTCCCGCTCCAGCTGGGACCGCACCCGCGCGAGGCGACGCAGGCCCTCGAGCTGCTCGGGCGATGGAGAGAGGCCGCTGAGCCATCCCCGAGCGCGGGCATGCTGGCCGGAAGCAAAGGCCGCGTCCCCGTGCTCTCCGGCGTACAGCAGCTGGTACAGTGGCTGGCCGGTCGGACGCGGCCCGTCCGCGAGCGAACCTTCCGCCACCACGACGTCCTCCCCGCCGGCCGGACCGGCGCCGCAGCCGGCGAGTCCGGCGGCCAGCAGGAGCGAGAGGAGCATCTTCACGTGGCCTTCCGCCCCCCGAAGCTGACCGGACCGTCGCGATGGTAGCACGCCCTCTGTCGGACAACGCCCGCCACGGGATCGCGGTCCTGGCTGCGGTGGGGCTGGCACTGCTCATGGCAGCCCCGGTGCTGCCCGACCCGACCACGCGTGCACTGGGCCACGCCGGCAACGACGTCTGGAACCACGTCTGGGGGTTCTGGTTCGTCTTCGAGTCCCTGGCAGCGGGAGAACTTCCCGTCCGGTCGGAACTGCTCGCATGGCCGCACGGTGGCAGCCTCTGGTTCATCGATGCGTTCAACGCAGTGCTCACGGCGCCCATCCAGGCCATCGCGGGACCCGTGGCGGCGTACAACGCATCGGTGGTGGGCAATCTCGCGCTCTGCGGAGTCGGCGCATACGCGCTTGGCTGGCAGGTCAGCCGGTCATGGGCCGGCGCGCTGTTCTGCGGCCTGGCGTACCAGACCGCTCCGCACCTGCTCGGCCAGGTGGTCAACGGCATCTCGGAGACGCTGGCCGCCGGCTGGCTGCCGCTGGCCATCCTCGCGATGCGCGCCGCGCTCGCGGACCCTCGACCCCGGACGGCACTGGCGGCGGGCGTCCTGTTCGGTCTGAACGGCCTTGCGAACTGGTACTATGGACTGTTCGCGGGGCTGGCGCTCCTCGGTCTTCTCGTGCGCGCCGGCATGCAGCAGGTCGGGCGGCCCGCGTGGGGGCAGAAGCTCCGGGAGATGGCGCCGCTCGCGGGCCTCGGCGGCATCATGACCCTTTGCATCGTCGCGCTGCCATTCGACCTGTTCCTGGAATCCATGTCGGCAGCCGATGCCATCGTGACGCGGGACCCGGACTTCGTGCGTCGCACGCTGGTCGAACACAACATGACCGATCTCATCAGCTTCTTTCGGCCCGGGCGTCACTATTCTCCCGACCTCAAGGCCGCCTTCGACGAAGACCTGCTGGTGATCGTCTACCTGGGATGGAGCCTGCTCCTGCCGGCGGGCGTCGCCCTCGTGGGCTCCGCACGATCCCGTGCGCTCTCCTGGGCGGCCCTCACCGCCCTGTTCTTCCTGCTGGCCCTCGGCCCGTACCTCTACTTCGCGGGCGCCTACCAATCCGTCGGCGGCGCCTGGCTGGCGCTGCCGTTCCTCTGGCTCTTCGAGGCCATTCCCCTGTTCGGCCGCATCAGTCATGCATACCGGTTCGCGGTGGGCTGCACCCTGGGCCTCGGGGTGATGGCGGCGCTCGGCATTGCGTCGATGGGCACGCGCCGGCTGGCCGCCCGGGCCGCCGTGGCCCTCTGCGGTGCACGGCGCGTGGAGAGCCTCCTGCTGTCGCCGGCACCCATGCCCCTGCCCTGGTCCGATGCCACCCAATCCCCCGTCCTCGCGTCCCTGGAGGGCGGAGCCGTACTCGACCTCCCCGTGACCCTCCCGGTGCTGTCCCGCTCTCGCTTCATTCTCGGACAGACGCTTCACCGGCAACCGGTGCCCTTCGGACTCAACGACCCCCTCCCGCCGTATCTGGCTGCCAACCGCTACACCCGGTTCCTGGTCGTGCTCGAGCGCACCCGCGCTGCGGTGCTGCCCACCCAGCTGCCGTGGATGGACCTGGTGGCCGGTCGGGCGGAGGCCCAGGCGGCGGGACTGCGCTGGATCGTGATGCACAAGGCCCACTACGACGCAGACGTGCTGGCCCGTGTGCGCCACCTGCTCGACCTCACCGCGACACCGGTCCATGACGACGCTGCGCTGCGGATCTACCGGCTCGACAGCCTCTGAGATCACCCGCCGCGACCATCAGCCCTCGCCCGTTTCCCCCTGCCAGGGCGGTCCCGTCACGGCATACCGCGCAAGCCAGGCCGCCTCGGGGTCGTCCCGCGTCACGATGTGGCACAGGAACGCTCCGACGGGCAGGCGCCGCTCCAGCTCATGGACGACGTCCGTACCGATGTCGCCGGGTGCGAGCGCCGCATCCTGCCCCACCAGCAGCACCGCAAGCTCAGGCCCATGCCGGGCGGCAAGCGCGCGGGCAGCACCAACGAGGTCGTCGATGTGCGGCCGGGTGGCGCTCCAGACGGATGCACCATCAATCGGGGGAAGGTCCAGTGGTCGGGCGCTCGCCACGAGCAGTCGCCGTGTGGCCGCGAGCTTCGGCGCGAGTGCCACGGCGAGCGCATCCGGATCCGGCGTCCGGAGCTGACAGCCGCCATCCGAGATGCTGGGCCCGCCCTCGAAAAGCGGTCGCGACGGCACCCGACGGAGCGCATCGAGGGCTCCGCCGGGCCGCCGACGGCGACCCGCGACGACCCCCGCACCGATCGCCACTGCCACCACGCCGAGTGCAGCCACGCCCGGGTCGGCCAGCGGATGCGGGGGGGCGACCATGGAGAGCGACGCCGTCTCCCCCGCCGCGGCACCGCCCGCTCTCTCCTTGGGGGAGAGGGGCTCGGGCGGCGCACTCGGATCGCCAGCCGGGCTGCCGTCCCCTGCATTTCCGCCGGGTCCGTCCCCCCCCGAGCCGTCGTCATTCGATGGTCCCGGCGAACCGACCGGCATCAGGGCAGCTCGCAGCAGGCCCGTGGCGCCCACCTTCATCGTGACCGCCGCCACATCCACCTCGACCTCGACGACGGGTTCACCACCGAACGCAACCTCTCCGAAGGCTACGGGGTCTCCGCCCGCTGGGAACAACTCCAGGCTCGCCACGGGACCGGGCAGCACGCCCGCGCAGCCCAGCAACCCATCATTCCGCTTGCTGTCGGGAAAGGTCCCATCGTCACCGCAGTTGAGCTGGCGCTTGCCGGTGGGCGTCGCCACGTGGACCACTGGAGCGCCCTCGCCGACAAAGCCGTGCACCTCAACGATCAAGGTCTGCCCCGGACCAGCGGGCGGGACGTTCGGGCCGGGTGCGCCCAGGCGCGCGGTGGTCGAGAGCTGGGTGACGCCCTCCGAGCGGTCCACCGATAGCGACCGCGCGCGACCGCTCCACTGCGCTTCACCCGCGTCCACGAGCTTGCCGTCCACCAGCAGACCGACGGTGGCGACATCGGTGTCCAGCTCGCCGGGCCCGCACGTCCAGACGCCATCCGCAGCGGAGTCCGGTGCCTGCCCCGCGTCGTTGCAGTCAAAGACCGACAGGTCCCCTCCGTTTCGTGCGAGGAGGTGGACCGCAGTGGCCGGCCCGAGCCCAGAGATCCGGGCGTCCAGCGGGCCAGCCATGGCTGCAGGCAGCAGGGTCAGGAGTGGAACCATGCGCAGCATTAGACACCGGGCGAGGCACACCCACAAACCCGCAGACCTGTCCCACGGGTCCGCCGCGCATCACGATCGGACGTCCCGCGTGACGCCGCGGGAGGCTTCGCCGTGCCAGCCCGACCCCAGCGGCCGCCGCGTGGAATACTCCGCCCGTGTCCCCGCTCCGCCACGCCGCCACCTGGACCAGCCTGCTGGCCTTCTACGTCGCGGTCGCCTGCGCCTTCCTCTGGCCGCTGCCCACGGCGCTCGACACCCACATCTGGGGCGACCGATTCGACGCGTGGACCACCCTGTGGTTGATCCATCACCTGGGGGAGGGTCTCGCAGCGGGCGAGCTGGCCTCCCGGACCACCGACATCCTCTTCCCCTTCGGCTATGACCTCTGGAGCTTCGGCCACGCCGCCCTACAGGCCATCGGCGGCGTCATGGTCGCGGCGGGCATGCCGCTCGTCCTTTCCTACAACCTGCTCCTGATCGGTGGATTGGCCACGAGCGGACTCGCCGCCCACGCGCTCGGCTGGACCCTGTCCCGCGACCACCTCGGCGGCGTGGTGGCCGGGGTGACCTTCTGCACGACGCCCTACCTGTATGGCGAGGGCGCCGCGGGCTGCATCGAGCTGGTCAGCGCTGGATTCCTCCCCCTGTTCGCGCTGACCCTGATCCGCGTGGCGCGGCGGCCCGGCTGGCGGACGGCCATCCCAGCTGCGGTCGTGCTCGCCATCACCGGTCC
>JAYYRS010000362.1:0-5668 GCA_036126975.1 Myxococcota bacterium | reverse complement strand
CCTGTACGCCCAGACCACGCTGGACCTGACGGTCAACCAGGTCCCGACCGCACCCACGGTGACCCTGTCGCCCGACCCGGCGTACACGGCGAACACGCTGACCGCCTCCGCCACCGGCTCCACCGACCCGGACGGCTCGGGCACGGTCACGTACACCTACGACTGGTACGTCGACGGCGTCGCCTCGAGCGTCTCCACCACGGCCACCTTCCCCAGTGCAGACACCCAGAAGGACAGCACCTACCGGGTGGTGGTGACGCCCACCGACGGCACCGGCACCGGCCCGACCGGTGAGGCCGAGGTCACCGTAGACAACACGGCCCCCGTGCTGACGGGTCCCTCTCTGTCGGCGAGCTCCGTCCAGGTCGGGGACGTGCTGACGTGCACGGCATCCGCGACCGACGCCGACGCGGTGGACACGCCCACAATCACCTACGCATGGTCCGACGGCTCGACGGGCAGCACCTACACGGTGTCGTCCGCCGACAACCCCGGTGACACCATCACCTGCACCGCCACGGCCGATGACGGGGACGGCGGCACGGACGCCGGTACTGTAACCGCCACGGTCGACAACACCGCACCCACCGTCTCGGCCGTCTCCCTGTCACCCACGAGCGTCTACACCAACGACACCCTCACGGCATCCGTGACCACCAGCGACCCAGATGGCGACACGCTCACCGTCACCTACGACTGGTACGTCGACGGCACGTCCGTCCAGAACACCACCAGCAACGTCCTCGACGGCAGTGCCACCGCCGCCGGCTTCGACAAAGAGCAGGACGTCTACGTCATCGTCACTGCAGACGACGGCACCGACACCGCCACTTCGACCAGTGCCATCATCACCGTGTCCAACACGCCGCCGACAGCTCCCGGCGTGACCATCGACCCATCGGATCCCATCGAGGGAGAGGACCTGATTTGCGAGGTCACCACTGCAAGCACGGACGCAGATGGCGACGCCATCACCTACAGCATGGCGTGGACTGTGGATGGCGCGTCTTACAGCAGCGCGCTGACGACGACGTGGACGGACGACACCGTGGACGGGGCCGACACAGCAATCGACGAGCTCTGGGAGTGCACAGCCACCCCAACGGATGGCGACACGAATGGAACAAGCACGACAACATCCGCACGCGTCGTGTCGTGCTCAGACCTGGACTGTGATGGGTATCCCGACCTGGTGTTCTCCAACCACTTCGATGGCAGCCGCACCGACATTGACTCGTATGTCTACTGGGGTTCGCCGACTGGATACTCGTCGGCCGACCGCACCGACCTTGCTACCCGACGGGCAATCGGGAACCTTGTGGCTGACGTCGACAGCGACGGTCGCCCAGACATCGTATTCGCAAACAACAGGAGCGGCGGGACCTACCTGACCGATTCCTACATCTACTCGGGCCAGTATGGCTACGCTTCGCCGCTTGTTCGGACCGACCTGCCGACCCAGGGAGCGTCCGATACGGAAGTCGCTGACCTCGACGGCGATGGCTATCCAGACCTCGTCTTCGCGAACTACGAAGCCCGCGGCAGCTACCTGGTCGATTCCTACGTCTACTGGGGCTCGGCAGCCGGATTCTCCACCTCAAACCGCACCGACCTCCCGACGCAGGGCGGTCGCGGAGTCGCAGTGGGCGACCTTGACCAGGACGGCTACCCGGACATCGTGTTCGCGAACTTCCGCTCCGCGAGCTCTTACTCCCTCGACTCCTACATCTATTGGGGTTCAGCTTCTGGCTACTCGGCCTCAGACAGGAGCTCGCTCCCCACGCAAGGCGGCCACACTCCAACCGTGTATGACCTCAACAGCGATGGTTATCCCGAGCTCATCTTTTCGAACTATGGTGATGGGCTGCAGACCGAGATCGATTCGTACATCTACTGGGGCGGTGCATCGGGGTATTCGGTCTCGAACCGGACCGACCTCCCCACGGTGGGAGCGCACGCCGCGGCCATCCGTGATCTCGACAACGATGGGTACCCAGACATCGTGTTTGGAAATCACCGAGACAACTCTGGCGCAGTCTCCATTGACTCGTACATCTATTGGGGCTCTGCCGCCGGCTACTCCTCGACCGACAGGACAACGCTTCCCACTGTGGGGGTTGTCGACACGGCAGTGCACGACCTCAATGCAGACGGACATCCGGACATCGTGTTTGCGAATCAATATGACGGAAGCAACTTCGCCATCGACTCGTACATCTACTGGGGCTCCGCAGCGGGCTATTCGCCCTCCAACCGGACCGACCTTCCAACCATCGGCGCCTACGGCATTTCCGTCGCCGGCTCGGAGTGAATGGGCCCGCCAGGCTCTGGTAGCCCCCGCGATTGCCTCGCGGGGCCGCTGTCATGTCGCTCGCTTGTCGCGGGATGCGGGGCCGCGCCCCGAGCCGGTCTCGTGTCGCCGTGGCGAGCTTCAGTCCAGAAAGGCGAACAGCTGGTCACCCGTCCAGGCGAACGCCCCAATGATCTGGGGGGGCGGAGCGTCGACGTAGTTGAAGACCGAGAAGTTCTCGGCGGGCATGGAGGAGACGAAGCCGAAGCAATACCCCGCATCGTAGACGTGCACGCGGTCTGCATCGGTCACCACGCTGAAGTAGGGGCCCAGCCTGTCTGCGTTGGCGCCACAGGCCGTCCGGGGACTCGCCGTGCCGGTCCAACCCAGCCCGGCATCCCGTGCGAGCCAGCCGGCCTCCACGGACGCGGCCGGCGGAGCGAGATCCGCCTGCCAGTCCGATCCAAGCTCGGTGGACAGGACGAGCGTGAACGATTCGGTGGCCGGCTCATAGGCGTAGGCGAGCGCAGCGTTGCCATACTGGAGCGTGATGGTCGCGTCCCCTCCAGGCGCATCCCAGTCGGCGGGGACCTTCATGGCCAGGGTCAGGCTGCGGCCCGAGGCTTCGGGGAGGATGGTGTCCCGGAAGCCGGAGGCGATCCAGACCATCGTGTCGACCGCAAGCACATGGTACGTGTTCGCCGTCAGGACCCAGACCTGGTCGACGCCTGCGCTGAAGGCGACCTCGATGTTGGATGTCGGAGCGTGGATGCTGGCGGCAGCATCCAGGGGATGGGGTGTCCACAACGACCCCCCTGCATCCAGCGTCCACAGGCCGCATGCGCCGTCGCCGTCGATCTCTGCCAGCCCGCTGCAGTCGTTGTCGATCCCGTCGCACAGCTCGGGATTGCCCGGGAAGCGTCGAGCGTCGCCGTCGTCGCAATCGAACTCGTTGGTGACCCCGTCGCCGTCGGCGTCGAAGTAGGGATCCGGATCGCCAGAGTCCGTCGCGCCTCCGTCGTCTCCGCTGTCCCCACCGGTGCCGCCCGTGCCGCCTCCGTCGGTCCCTCCGCCGTCCGATGCAGACCCACTGTCGCCCGGGGCCGCGTCGTCGACCGTGTCCGGGCCATCGCCGGACTTTTCGGACACCGGCTGGGCGCTGCAGCCGAGCGCGCCCAGAAGGAGGAAGAGGCATCGGTCCGGGGCAGAGCGGAACATGGTGCAAGTCCAGGTCGGGGGCCGCGAGAACGGTACCGTACGGCGGCGGGCGGCCGGCACGGCGAGAAACAGGGTTGCAATCGCCCGGTCTCGGAGCGTGGTGCGCACCCCTCGGGCAGCGGCCCGGTCTCCGCGTACAAGGCCCAGGACGGCCCGCATTGCGACCGTCCCTCGTCCGACCCGTCCTGTCCGGACGGGGGGCTGGCTGCCGGAAACGGCGAGCGAGCGGGCGACGGCACCATGGTAGCGTCCGCTCCGCCAACACCGAACCGATGAGGCGCCCAATGCATGGACTCGTCCTCCGACTCCCCATCCTTTTCGGCCTGGCATGCGGCGGTCCCGCGCCCGACGACGATGACGACGACGCTGCGAGCGTCGAGGACACCAGCGAACCCGGGTCCGGGGACGACGGGCAGGGCGGCGGGCACGGCGGCGGCCCCGTCGACAGGGACGGCGACGGGGTGCCTGCGGATGAGGACTGCGATGACGCAGATCCCCGGATGCCGGTCGGCGACGAGGACTGCGACGGTACACCGACCGAAGCCGACTGCGATGACACCGACCCCGGCTCCACGATTCGGTCCGAGGACGCAGACTGCGATGGGGTGCCGAATTCAGAGGCGGAAGCGGTCTGCTATCGCTGGAGCCGCGATCGTTCCGACCTGAGCGAGGGCAGCTGGGACGGGAGCGTGGCCACATGCGACCCCGGGACGACCGAACCTGCGGCGTTCGGGAACGCACTCCGGCTCGTGAACCTGTTCCGTTGGCTCTCCGGCCTGCCCGAGGTGGGGACCCTGCCCGAGCTCAACGAGCGGGCCCAGGATTGCGCATTGATCATGCATGCCTACGGGCGGCTGACCCACTACCCGGCCGAGAGCTTCGCGTGCTACACCGAATCGGGCGCCCAGGCGGCCGCCGCCAGCAACATCTCTCCCTACGCGGGCGTGTATTCGGTCGACCTGTACATGTCCGACCCGGGAAACGCGACGACCCTGGGGCACCGGAGATGGATCCTGTCCAACGGCCTCGGCCCGATCGGGCTCGGTTCGACGTCCGACTTCTCGTGCATGCTCGTCATTGGGGGCAGCGGATCCGACCGGACGGACTGGACCGCATGGCCTCCCCCCGGGATCGTGCCGTTCGAGCTGACCCACCTTGGCTGGGCGACGCTCGACGAGACCGGCTGGAGCGTGCAGAGCGACACCATCAGTCTCCGCGATGCAGCCGTCACCATCACCCGGGACGATGGAGCGAACCTGCCCGTCGTCGTGACCGAGCTGTTGCCCTACTACGGGAGCTTGTCGGCCATCAGCATGGTCCCATCCGGATGGGAGGCGCAGGCGGGGCGGACCTACGCCGTTCACATCGAGGCCGCGGGGGGCGTGATCGACTACACCGTCGAGCTCGTGGACTGCGACGCGCTGGAGTGAGGGCGCGCTTGCGGTCGGCCGGGGCTGCCCGGGAGACCGCGTCGTGATGCCGGGGTCCGCTGGGTCGGCAACCGGTCCGCGCGGCATCCGCCTCCCCAGCCCACGCGGGGATTCTGGTCGTCCAGGCACCCCTGCCGCATCCGGGAACGGCTACCACGCACCCAGATTCACCGCGACCAGGGCCTGCACCACGGTGTTGTCGTCCAGGACGTAGGGCTGTCGCTCGAACCGGACGGCGAGCTTGTAGGAGGGAATCACGAAGTCCTCCACGGCCACTCCCGTCCACTCCAACGCATGGATCCGCAACCGGAAGGTGTTGTTCTCTTCGACCGCGACCACCTCATACTCGACGTGGTCGAAGCGAACGATCCCCTCCGGATCATTGGCACGCAGGCATCCTCGCCCCTGGTTGTCCTGAAGGTAGACGCTGCCGATCATCTGGTCGGCCTGCGAGGGCAGGATGCCCAGCATCATCCCGAGGCACGCGGCGGGGATCGGCCCCGATGCGGTCTGCAGCGGCGGGATCCCATGCGAGCTGGCCGCCTGGGACTCCGACGAGATGTCCGAGAGCCAGACATCCGCCGGTGGGCCGTCCGCCGCGAGGGCGGCGGTCGCGGAAGCCCACAGCATCACCGCGACCGCGACCGCGGCCGGCAGGCACGGCGCCAGAGATTGACGGGTCGGATCGGTCGGGGTCACGGTGCTCTCCCTGGGGCGTCTACAGGCTGCC
>JAYYRS010000361.1:0-8498 GCA_036126975.1 Myxococcota bacterium | reverse complement strand
CCCCGCGCACGGCCATTGGGCGTCCACCTTCGCCCGGGTGCTACCAGCGGACGCGACCGGTGGCCGTCACCAGACTGATCGTCCCTCCCCCCATGTCCTCGCTCAACCGCGCGTGCCCGCCCTGCAGGAGGAGTGCCGGCGTGAGCTTCCAGCTGGATGTCCTGCCGAGCAGTGACACATCACCGACCCTGACCGCCCAGTTGAGCTCGGTCCCCAGTCGATAGCCCGTCGTCGGCGTGCCCAGATGATTCGCGGGGATGCCCCCGTTCCGGTACGTCGTGAACGGGTGCGCGATCGGGCGGGTGTTCCAGCTCAGGGTCACACCGCCTTGCAGGTCGAGCCATTCCAGCGGCGCCCCGCCCACGACCGGCTGGAGGAAGATGGCGTGGGAGAAGGCCCCCTCGTTGACCAGGGCGTCGGCACCCTCCGGTGCACCGCCCGAGTACTCCGGGTTGCCCAGCTGGTTGTAGGCCTGCGCATCGATCGACCCCCGCACCTCGTCGAACATCGTCATCCCGGCATCGAAATCACGATCGAAGGTGAAATCGTGGAGGGTATCGTCGTCCGGCTTCGCGTCTCCCGACGCCCAGCCTCCCCGCACCATGCCGCGCACGGACGGACCATCGGGTGACGCGGAGACGAGCCCCGTCACCCCGCCCGACCGGACCTTCACGCCATCGCGGCTGTTGTAGGTCTGGATGAGGTCGGTCTGGCCCAGAATGGTCGCACCTTCTGCAGCCACGCGGACCGTCCATCCCCCCATGTCGATGGTGTGGTCGCCATAGGCGTCGAGGATCCCGACCTTGAGGATGCGTTCACCATCGGCATCGGTCTGGTTCCGGTACACCCCGTAGACGCCACCGCGGGTCTGGTCCGGGGGGCCATCCGGCAACCACGCGATGGTCGCGATGCCCTGCCACGCCGCATCGCCGGGTTCCTCCCGGAACAGGTTGGCTTCTGCGAACTCGTCTTCGACGACCCGATCGCCCGCGAGGATGAACGTCAGGGGGCTGCGGCCGTCCGCGAACGGCCTGCTGGCGATCCGCGCACGCAAGACACGATCGCCGAAGTCATTTCGGCCAAAGACCGGATCGTGGTTGCCATCGTTCGCCACCATTCCGAGGCCCCAGTGGCTGGTCTGGAGCCCGACCTCGTAGGCGACGGGTCCTGCAAAACCGCCCAGCGAGGCCTTTCGGAGATCGAAGGCACCATCCCGCATCACACCGATGGTCTGGCGTTCCCGCGCGTCGGCCTCTCCGGGGATGTCCCACGGATCACCCGCCGCCTGTCCCTCGAAGAGATCCCCCTCCAGTCGCCCATGGAACAAGCGCGAACCGAGCTGGGTTCCCACGCGCAGCCGGGTATCGAGCACCGGCCCCTGGCCCATCCTCGTGCCGTCCGAGTCCACCTGGAAGTCGGTCGGAAGGGACTGGATCAACCGCAGCTCTCCCCAGGTGTTGAAGAGGCATCCTCTCTCCCCCCCAGGGCGAAGGACCTCACATCCTTGCAGACCCTTGGTCTGCGGGTCTGGCGCCGTGTCGGCCGCCGCGAGCGCCAGCGGTACCAGCAGCGGGAGGAGCGCCATCACGGGTCACCTCCGGTCCCGTCATCCCCATCTCCGCCTGTCCCCGCTCCGCCACCTCCTCCACCCGTCTCGTCGGCGTCGATCTGCGGGATCCACGAACAGGACGCATCCTCGAGACAGAGGTCGTCGGTGAGTTCGCGCCCTTCGAAGAAGAAGTAGGACGCCATCTGCATCGTCGCGAATGTGGGTACATCAAAGGGATCATCCGGTCTCGGGGTGACGAATCCGTGGGAACCCGTCATGGACGCGTATGGCATCCGCAACGCGCTCACGCCCGTCTCGGTCTGGACCGTCAGGCGCAGCGGCTCATCCGACGGCGCGCCTGTCTCATCCAACCCCTCATCCAGATCATCGGCATCGAACAGACACGGGTTGCCGTCGCTGCATGTGTAGGGGCCGTGTTCCTCCAGCCCCTGCACCACCTTCCGATCGATGAGCCATCGGTCCACCGAAGTACCGTAATGCTCGTACTCCGGCTGCAGCTCGTCCTTGATCCACCCTGCCGCCCGCGCCAGGGCGATCCCGGTGTTGATGTTGACGATGGAGTCTCCCGGTGTGGGCATGATGAGCACGTTTCGCCCTGCACCATCGAGCCCTTCGAGCGGCTCCTGGGTGTAGGCCCGCGCGTAGGCGATGGCATCGCCCGGCTCGAGGATGGAGCTGAAGACGAATCCGATCCGACGCAGCTCCGGCGATGCACGGATGCGCCCCATCCCCTCGGCACCCGCGACGAGCCGGGAGCCGGCAGGGTAGGTCACGCCCTGGAAGGTGACCGAGGACTCCCAGGTCGTGAACGAGTGGGTGACCTCGCCCCCAGCGGTCTCCAGCCGCACCGTGATGGGATCGCCAGCACGGGTCGGGTCGTCGATGGTGTAGGTCGTTCCGTCGACCGGCCCATCGGCTGGGATGCCGGCGAGGAGCCGCTTCTCCCAGGAGCTGGCGGCATCGCATGGGATCCCCAGCCGGAAGGTGCCATCATCCGGGATGTAGCCCTCGCGGACCTCTCCATTGGCGTCGTTGGTCACCACGACCCGGCCACCCGCCGGGTAGTCCGTGATGGTGGCAATCGTGAGCGGCTCCATGTCCGTGTAGGAGTTCACGACCTGCTGGATCTCCAGCGCGCCCGAATCGTTCTGGACTCCCACGAACAGCGGGCTCATCAATCGGCCGTGCATGGCCTCGACCGCCCCGCCGATCTCCGTGCGGAATGCGATGTCGAGCAGCCCGCCTCCGGGCACCACGGGCGCCCATGCCTTCACCTGCTCGGAGATGGCCGCCGCCACGGCGGAGTTGATGCCACCCAGCGACCCCCCGATGATGTAGAAGTCGTTCCCCGGCCCGCCCATGTCCGGCGTCCCGTCGCCATCCCAGTCACACGACACCGCCGTGGTCCCGTCCGGCCGGGTCATCGTGCCTTCACCACAGGCCTCGATGCTGTCGATGAACTGCGCATGGTCGACCGCACCCTGCCGCACCATGTCCCGCGTGTGGAAGGCATCGGCGGTCCACTGGTCGAAGCCGGAGTCCTTGTCCCCATCGTTGTCGACGTCCCGGAAGCGGCTGTCGTCGAGGTGGTCGAGGAACGGGACGAGCCCGGTCGATGCCAGGACCGCAGCGATGATCTCGAGTTCGTCGGGATCCACCGTCGGTCCATGCCCCGGATAATCGAAGCCGCACGCGGCGTAGCCCATGCGATTGAAGGCCCAGGCGAACCCCAGGAAATCGAATCGGGAGGATCCGTATCCGTGGCCGAAGTTCACCACCGGGGCCGGCTGCGGCACGCCCTTCGGCAGGACACAGGTGAAGGGAACACGCTCCGCGCGTAGCTCGTAGGTTCCGTTGAAACCGTCGACCTTCCAGAAATCATCAGTGTCGTCGACGGCGGGCCAGCTGCCCGGCGCGTGGTCGGTGTCCCCGAAGAAGTTCGGCGTGTTGAACGACCCGCCGACCACCACCTCCCCGAAGTTCGAGTAGTTCTCGTACAACGCGTCCGCACTGGCATCACTGAACAGACCCAGGCTGTTCAGCGTGTCGATGAGGATCGGGATCGGCAGCATCGTCGAGTCGTGGGCATCGATCTCGTGCACGGCAAGGGCTTCGTTGACCCCCTGTGGGACATCCGCATCGATGCCCGCGAGCGGGCCTTTCCCCTTCATGCCGTTGCGGACCGCCACCATGTCTCCGGTCACATCGCCCGTCGTGTAGGTCCAGGCGAATGCCACGTCATCCAGCGTCAGTCCGAGCTTCGGCAGAGCCTTCCGGAGTGGTCCCAGCGCCTCGGTCTGGCGCAGGTGGTGGACGAACTTCCAAGGCGACCGCACGGGCGCACCGTCCTCCCCTGTGAGTCGCTCCGTCAGCACCACCGCATACGTCGTCTTCTCGCGAAGCGGGACGACCGGTCGAAACACCAGCGTATCCGTCTGCTTCTCGTAGAACTCCAGCAGGTCCTCCCGTGCGTCCCCCCCCTCGGGATACACGTTCGGAACGTCGAGAAAACCGTCGTTGTCGATATCCTCACCCCAATCCAGCTCCCCATTCCCGTTGGTGTCCTCATCGAAGGTGTCGAAGACGACGCTCGGCTCTCCGCTGCGGGTGTCGTTGGGGAAGTACCGATCCGTCCGCGCGACGTCGAGCGGGAAGCGTCCATGGCCGACATCCAGCGCGGCGGGCTGCAGGAAGGTGGGCGAGCCGGGGGTCACATCGATCAGGAAGAACGCGTCGTCCGAGACCTGTTCATGGCCCAGCTTCGGATCATCCCGATGCAGCCGTGCGATCCGGTCAAGGTCGAGCGGCGCCTCGAACGGCACGGCGATGGGCGCATAGATGCCGAATCCCGTCAGCATGTTGAGCTTCTCGCGGGCGTGCCGTTCCAGCTCCGTGCTCGCTGCCAGCGGCACGTTGAGCCGGAGACCCGTGGGACTGTGGCGGTCCACGGTCGTCGCAAGATCGGTGGGAAACGGCACATCCGGCAACGGACGTGCGTCCCAGTCCACCCGGACCACGGGACCCGTCCCCTCCGGCGTGGCGCGAAGTCCTTCGGGATGCGGTGCACAGGCCAACGCGAGCAGGGTCAGGGGCAGCATGGTGCCTCCAGCAGGGGCGCCGGCCGGGTGTACCACGAACCGCCTGGGAGCGGCATGAACAGCCGCATCCCGCCCCTGGCGACCTTCGGTACCGGCCTCCCGGCACCCCCCGACATCCGGCGACCGGCGCCCGTCCAGACACGCGGGCCGGAAGGCCTGGATTCAGATCGCCTCGGCCATTGCAGCCTCGACCGCCGCCATCAGATGCTGGATCTGGGTGGGCTTTCCCAGGACGTGCCGCACGCCGGCTGCCGCAGCGCGTCGCTGGGTCTCCGGCTGATGCGCAAACCCCGTGAGCAGCACGACGGGGTGCTCCGCGAGGTATCCGGTGTTTGGGTCCACACTGTCGAGTCCCGAGTGGCGATCGCCGAGATGCTCATCGAGGATCACGCAGTCACCGGTTTCCACGGGGACCGAGTCCGGTCCCTCATGGGCGACGGCGTCGAAGCCGATGGCCTTGAGCATCCAGACCAGCGTCTCCCGGACGCGGGGATCGTCGTCGACCACATGGACGAGCCGAACAGTCATGGGCGGTGCCTCCCGAAACTCCGACAAGACATTCGATGACATTTGCGCGGGAAGCGCAAGCCCCCGATCGGAATCCGTCGCCATCGAGGAGGGGCCGCCCACCCCTGGTTGACACCGCCCCCACGCCCATGCGTCAATCCCCGGGTATCTGCGCGCCTGCGGGCGAAAGCGCCCCGAGGACGCCCGATGAACCGCATCCTGCCGGCCATCCTGTTGACCGCCACCCTCCCTGGCTGCACGGCCATCCGCAGCACCGTGCACCTGACCCGGGCCGAGCAGGCCTACGCGCTCGCCGTGGATGCGGAGGCCGAGACCTGGGCTCCCTACGCCCACGAACGTGCCCACTCCCTCCTGCTCAAGGCGCGCGAGGAATGGAGCTACAGCGACTTCGGCCCCGCTGAGGACCTCTTCGATCAGTCGAAGGAGTGGTCCGACAAGGCTCGTCTCGCAGCGGAGCAGGCCGACCGATCCCAGCCTCCGCCCGGCTCCAATGCTCCCGGGCTGCAGGTTGCGGGCGCAGTGGGTCTGGAGGCCGCCGAAGATGCAGCAGCTCCAGCGGAGCCAGACCAGTGAGCCGACCCGCCATCGCGCTGCTTCCGGCGCTCGTCGCACTCTCCGGATGTCACAGGACCGGACCCGTACTGCAGATGCATGGCGAGCTGGTCTCGGACCTGCCCCAGGCCGAGATCGACGAGTGGGCCATGACCTGTGCCCCGAAAGAGCTCGCGTTGGCGCACGCCCACGAGGAATTCGCGCGGCTGGAGATGCAGCAGGGCGATCCGATTCGGGCAGAGGAGCATCTCGCCGTCGCCCAGCAGAGCCTGGCCGTTGCGCTGGAGAAGGCGGACGCCTGTCGCCCCAAGGATCGTGATGGTGACGCCATCATGGACCACCTGGATGCCTGTCCGGAGATGCCGGAGCTCGTCAATGGCTACAAGGACCAGGACGGCTGCCCAGAGACCGATCAGGACGGCGACGGGTTGTTTGATGACGAAGACCGCTGCCCGACCGAGGCCGAGGACCGGGACGCCTGGGAGGACGGAGACGGCTGCCCGGATCCGGACAACGACGCCGACACGTTGCTCGACTACCTCGACAAGTGTCCCAACGAGGCCGAGGACTTCAACGGCTTCCAGGACGACGATGGCTGCCCGGAGGGCGTGGTCGACTCCGATGGCGACGGGATCTACGACAACATCGACGCGTGCCCCCAGGAGGCCGAGAACATCAACCAGTATCTCGACGAAGACGGGTGCCCGGACGTCAAGCCACAAGCGGTCCGCATCACCCAGGAGAAGATCGAGATCGACGAGAAGATCCTCTTCGAGACGGGCAAGGCGACCATCCTGGCGGAGTCCTACGGCATCCTCGACAGCGTCGCGCAGGTGCTGCGCGACTACCCCAAGATCCGCATCCGCATCGAGGGGCACACTGATTCCCAGGGGTCGGACAGCTACAACGAGAAGCTGTCTGACGACCGTGCCGCGTCCGTATTCCGCTACCTGGTCAACCAGGGCATCGCGTCGAAGCGCATGAGCAGCATCGGGAAGGGGGAGGGCACACCCCTCGATACGAACCGCACCGCCGCCGGCCGCGCGGCCAACCGGCGCGTCGAGTTCCACATCGTCGACGGCATGTGAGCGGCCGCATGGGCATGTCCCTGCGCACGAGCATCCCGCGCCTGGGCATGTGGGCCTTGTGGTGTGCCATGGCAGGCTGCCGGACCCAACCGGACGTGGTCCTCATCACGATCGATACGCTTCGCGTCGATCACGTGGGCGCCTTCGCGCCCGACAGTCCCGCGAAGACACCGAACATCGACCGTCTCGCTGCAGAGGGCATCGCCTACACCCAGGCGTGGTCGCCCATCTCCGTGACCGGCCCCGCATTCGTGACCGTGCACACGGGCCAGCGTCCCGGCACACACGGCGTGGTCATGAACCTGTTCCGAGGCGGCCCCAGCCTGGACCCGCGGACGCCACGTCTCGCCAAGCGACTCGCCAACCAGGGCCATCGGACCGGCGCCTTCGTGTCCGGCTTCACGCTTCGACAGGAACTTGGACTCAAGCCCGGCTTCCGGGTGTATCAGGGCGTTCCGCTCGGAACCCGACGCGTTCCGGGCGCGGAGAACACCACCCGTGCGCTTCGCTGGGCGAGACGCTCGGAGCGGATGGACAACTTCTTCCTCTGGTACCACTCCTATGACCCCCACGGCCCGCTCGGCGTGTGGTCGGAGCCCCCCGCGCCGGGCGAGTGGCGGAACGAGGCGGATGAGCGGGCGCGGTTCCCCGACTACCAGCTCGTCGAGCACGCCTCCGACCCTGAATGGTACCGGCAGCAGTATGCGCTCGCCGTCGAGGAGACCGACAGGCAGGTCGGGCGGATTCTCGCGTTCCTCGACGAGACCGACCGCTACGACGACGCACTCATCATCTTCACGGCCGACCACGGTGAGTCCTTTGACGAGCGGGAGCAGTGGTTCAGCCACGGCAACTACGCCTCTGCCGAGCAGCTGCATGTTCCGCTCATCGTGAAGCTGCCGGACAACGACCGTGCGGGCGAGCGGAACGATCTGCTCGTGGGACTCGAGGACATCGCGCCCACGGTCCTCGATGTGATGAACCTTGAACCCTTCGGCAAGCAGGATGGCCGGAGCCTGCTGGACCACCCGGGCTACGCAGTGATGCTCGGCGAGTCGTCCCACTGCAAGGATGAGCCCGTGCTCGACTGCTTCCCCCATGGGGTGCGGGGCAAGGAGTACGCCGCACGCTCTGTCTCGGACGCGCTGATCGAACGCCCGGTGGCGGCGGGAGCCATCGCGAGACAGGTCTACGACCGGGTCACGGATCCCCGCGAGACGAAGCCTCTCGACGCGCCGCCGGGTGCTGCCCTCCAGCAGGCCATCGGCCCGATCCGGGAAGCGCGCCTGGCACTGGACCTCATCGTCCCGAGTACGACCGACACGGCACCCACCACGGAAGCCGAGCGGGCCGAGCGCGAGGCCCTCAAGGCGCTGGGCTACCTCGAGTAGCCGGGACGACCATGGGCCGGCGGCCCAGCCCGAGAGGTCCTCGCCATCGCGGCCCTCCCACTCAGCGCTCACCCAGGCAGACGATGGCCCGGGTGCCCGTCCAGCAGCATGCATTGGGGCGGAAGGGTGCTGCCGACGAACTGCCGCACGCGAACTTCTGGCTGCAGTATTGGCAGATCGGCCAGGACCCCGACGGATACGAGCCGGAGCAGCTCTGGAAGGTACCGCTCGTGCCCGTGGCGACGATGGTCCAGGACTGCATGTTCGGCAG
>JAYYRS010000360.1:0-3132 GCA_036126975.1 Myxococcota bacterium | reverse complement strand
CTCCTGGACGACACCGCTCTGGGAGCGCCTCGAGCCCGAGGCCAGCCAGCCCGGGAGCCTGCGGGCACAGGTGGCCGACCTCCATGCGCGCGCCCTGCTGGCGGCCGGCGATGCGGCGGCGGCGTCCGCGGTCGATGCGGCGGCGCAGCCCGTCCGCTCCGCCATACCCCGCGAAGGACTGCCCCTCGCCCTCCGTGCACGCCAGAAAGAGCGGGTCCGCAGCGGAGCCTGGGCCGGACTGGCCCTGTTCGGCCTGGCGGCCGGTCCACCGGCGGCAAGGACATGGGCGGCGTCACCCCGCCCCACACCGCGGGGCCTGCTGCCACTTGTGGTGGTGGGCATCGGCGCCGGAGGCCTGGTCGCGCTGTGGGATGCGTCGCTCGCTCCCAGCTTCCTGGTGCTCGTCTCCATCCTGGCCAGCGTCCACATCATCGCGGCGGGTGCGCTCGCCGCCACGCCCGCAGGGCCGTGGCGCCATGGACAGCGGGCCATGGCCATCATCGGCACGCTGGCCGCGGCATGGCTCGCGGCGGACGCATCGGGACTCGCCGCGCGGGTCGGTCTGTGATGGCGGATTCCCGATCCGCCCCCCGCACTCCTCCCCCCTGGCTGCACGCCGTGCAGCGGGGCCACGCGCCCAACTGTTCCAGCGCTGGCAGTGCGGTCGGATGGGCGCTGTCCAGCGCCGTGGGCGCAGCTGTGGTGCTGAATGCCTTCGCCGACCGGTTCCTTCGCTGGCTGGAGACCCACGAGGATGGGGATCCCGGACCGGACGGCAGCCGGGACGGGGGTCCACCCGGGGATCCCGTCCCCGAACCCGAAGCCGTCCGGGTTCGAATGGAAGGCGAACGGGCGCTGGTCGCCTGGCCGGAACCCGCAGCGCTGCTCCACGTGGACCGCAGCATGGGTGTCCGTGCCCGCCGCGCCGGAGCCCGGGCGGTGGGGCACGAGGTCGACATCGAGGGTGCGCTGTCCGCCCCGACGGAAGCCCATCTGTCGGTCACGGACCGCTGTCCCGTGGCCTGCACCGGGTGCTACCTCTCGGCCGGACCCGAGCGTCCATCGACCGAGCCGACGGACCTGCTCAGCCAGCTCGACGCGCTGGCCGACGCGGGGGTGCTCGAGGTCGCGTTCGGCGGCGGAGAGGCGCTTCTCCGGGCCGACCTCATGGGGCTCGCCGCCGCCGCCCGCGCACGCGGGCTGGTGCCCAATCTCACGACATCCGGTTTCGGTCTCACGGCCCGCAGGGCGCGTGCGCTGGCGGGCGTCATGGGCCAGGTCAACGTGTCCCTCGATGGCGTGGACGAGACCTACACGCAGAGCCGTGGGTGGAACGGGGCCGGTCTCGGACTCGCCGCGATCCGCCGTCTCGCGGACGCCGGCGCCCGGGTCGGGGTCAACACCGTCCTGACGCGACCCCTTCTCGACGAGGACGGCGCACTCGAGCGCCTCGGAGCAGCGGTCGCCGCTGCGGGCGCCCACGAGTGGCAGTGGCTGCGCTTCAAACCCACGGGCCGCGGAGCCGCTGCGTGGGCCGACCTCGCTCCCTCTCCCCAGGCGCTGGCCGGGCTCTGGCCCCGGGCACTCGACCTGGAAGCATCCACGGGCGTCACGCTTCGCTGGGACTGCGCTCTCGTCCCCTTCCTCACTCCGCACCTCTCGGCGCCGGATCGGGCCGCCCGCCTCGGCGTGCACGGCTGCCCTGGCGGCGAACGTCTCTGGGCCCGGTCCGCCGGTGGTGAGTGGGCGCCCTGCTCGTTCGCCGCGGGTGCACCGAGCGACACGCTCGCGGCGGCATGGCGAGATGGACCGCAGCTGCGAGCATGGCGGAAGCGGGCTGCGGCACCTCCGGCGCCGTGCGACACGTGTGCGTGGGCGGCCGTCTGTCGTGGCGGATGCCGGATCGTCGCAGCGCACCTGACCGGCGACGCGATGGCTGCTGACCCCCAAGGCCCGCGGGTTCTCGCACAGGCCGAATCATGAGCGACCGTCCGCGTCTCGTCGCAGCGGTCCTCGCAGGTATCGTCGTGATCTGTCTCAGCTACGCCGGCCAACGGCTGTGGGACAGCGTGGGGGAACCCCCACCGGGGACCGTGCTGAAGCAGGCCACCATCCCGTACTACTGGCGGGTCGCGTTCTGGTTCCTGCACGGCGCGGGCGCCGCGTTCGCCGTGCATGTGGGCGTCGACGCCCGGTCCGCAGAGCGGTGGCTCGACCGAGCCCCCTGGCTCGTGCCGGCCCTGGTCCTTCCTGCGGCCATCGCCATGGCCATGGTTCCCTGATGGATGTTCCTTCCCCCACGCTCTTCGCCCTGCTGGAAAGGATCCATGGACACCTTGCGTGGCTCGGTCTCGCGCTGATGGTGCACCCGGTGTTCGCGCTGCGGCGGCCGGGGCCGCCGGGTCGGCCGACCCGGACCAGCGCATGGCTCGCCGCCGGCCTCGTGACGGCCCCCTACGGGATCGGGTGGCTCATCTACCCGACCTACCGGGAGCGCGTGAAGCCCGGCCTGCTCATCGACGCCCTGCCGTACGCCTTGGCGTTCGAGACCAAGGAGCATCTCGCGCTCATGACGCTGGCGCTCGCCTGGGGCGGCGCACTCTGCCTGCACTTCGGCGGAGGGAGCCCCGCCGGGCGCCGGGCGGCCCGGGTCGTGTTCGCGTGCGGCGCGCTCACGGGCGTCGCCACCGGGCTGCTCGGCATCATCGTCGCATCCCGCGCCCACGGCGCCTGGTGAGCGCACCGGCCCTCAGCGCGTGACGGTCCATTCGTCGATGACGTTTCCCGCGAGGTCCCGGACGGTCACCGTCGCCGATCCCGCGCTGATGTCCGCGATGATGTAGTGCTCGACCGGATTCGCGACGAGACCAAACCACTCGGGGGCGCTCTCGCTGTACAGCGGCGCACCAGCCCCCCCCGTCACCACGTACTGCGTCCCGATGTCGGCGCCGACCTCGACCCCACCACGGATGGGAACCGAGCGCTCGTAGATGTGGTTGTGTCCCGCAAAGACGAAGTCCACGCCTCCGTCTTCGAAGATCGGCCCCCAGGACTCCCGCAGCGACTCGTTCGACCCATGTCGCGTGCAGGTCGAATACAGGGCCTGGTGGTGCAGCGCGATCTGCCACCGTG
>JAYYRS010000359.1:0-3883 GCA_036126975.1 Myxococcota bacterium | reverse complement strand
TCGTGGCTTCGTTGCTCCGAACGACTCGGGAACAGGACTGGCACCATCAACCATCGGAGGCCGTGCACCGTGATCATCGAGGTCCAACGTCGCGCGCACGTCCAGAAGATGACCTACGAGGACTTCGAACAGCGGATCCGGGACGGCGAGATCGATGCCCGGACCCCGGTGCGCTTCGAGGTGGTGACCGGCAGGGAGTTCGTTCCGGCCGGAACGCTGGAGCTGTTCCAGGCCCTCGCCGACCCCCGCCACATGGCCTTCCGTCGCAACCTGTCTCGTCCAGGCATCCCGTTCGTGACGGCCATCCTGGTCGGGATCCAGGTCCGGATCTACCTCTCGAGCTGGGCTCCCGAGGCAAAGGACTTCCTGGAGGAGGACCTCACGAACTGGGGGCCCGCCATCCTTGAGCAGGGCGAGGTCTGGCGGCTCTTCAGCTACGGCCTGCTGCACGTCAACTTCACCCACCTTCTCTTCAACCTTTGCTTCCTGGCATACACCGGCTACCACCTCGAGCGCGCGATGGGACGGGCGAACCTGGCGGTCCTGTTCTTCGGGAGCGTCTTCAGCGGCGGGTTGCTGAGCATGGCGATGGCACCGGAGCGGGCGAGCCTCGGCGCCTCCGGTGGCGATTTCGGCTTGCTGGCCGCGACCGTCATTGTCGGCTGGAAGCACTGGGAGAGCATTCCCATCCGTGCGCGGAAGTACTTCGGGTGGGCGCTGGCGCCCTACCTGGGATTCAGCATCCTGTCTGGCATCAATGCCGAGAACGTCGACAACTGGAGCCACCTGGGAGGTCTGGTCGGCGGGGCCGTGCTTGTCACGCTCCTGGAGCCGGAGGTCCTCACGGCCCGCCGCGCCATCAACCAGCGGTGGCGGGTGGCGACCGCAGCCCTCATGGGCATCATCAGCCTCGGCATCGCGGAGCGCGGAACCTGGATGGTGCCCCTGCGAGCAGACGCGGCAGAAGGATGGACGGTCTCACGCCCCGATTACTGGCAACAGGGGTGGACCTTCACGGGAGACCGTGGCTGGTTCTCGCCGACGCTCCAGGCCAACATCTCCACCACCACGACCACGCATCCCCGCCCTCTCGACCCAGACGCCGCCGCCGATGCGCTCGTCGAGCGGATCACCACCGACAGCCGGGCGGCGACGGTCATCTCCCGAGACGCCACCCTCCTTGGTGGACTCGAGGCTCGGCGACTTGTCCTTCGCTTTGACCTATACGGCCAGGAGCAGGAGGTGATTGCGCTGGTCGCCACACGCGGTGTCTACGAGCACAGGGTGCAGTTCCAGTCCGTTGCAAGAACAGCCGGCCGCTACCACCCGCTCATGGAGCGGGTCGCAGCCAGCATCGAAATACACGAGGTCGACGAGCTCATCGACGCGCGTGGGCGCGCCGGCATGCACCCGCGCTCCGCAGAGCCCGCCAGTGCACTTGCCAGGGCGCTGTACCGGAGCGGCGAGGCCGCTGGAGCCCTGAGGGCCTACGAGAAGTCCCTGGGGATCGACCCGACGCGCATCGATGCGATCTCGGGTCGTCTGCAGGTCTACGCCGACTATGCCCTGCCCGGTGGCGAAGCGGAGGCGAACCAGGCCCTGGCAGCCTGGCCACTCGAACCCCGGGTCGTGGTCGCAGCCGCCGACGTGCTCTCCAGTTCGGGACGGGATGACGCAGCGCGGGCCGCCCTCGACCGTGCGTGGCGGGACCTTCCCGGCGACCGCACCCTGCGTCGGGCCCGGCTGCGGCGCGGGCTTCCCACGGCCCTGCCGACGACAGATGAACCTTGACTGGCCACATCAGGGCCGGTCGGATTCCAGAAGGAGACGCGATGGGCCGCTGTCAACGCCTGTCGGTCGACCGGCGCCAGATGCGCCAGCTGAAACCGTCCGCCTCCAACTCGTGGGGCCACAGCACGACATCCTGCTCGAGGTTCCATGCGCCATCGGCGGGGAACGGCGCCTGCTGCTGCTCGGCAGCCACCAGCGAGCACGTGGCGTAGGCGAGCACGCCCCCCGGCTCCACCAGCGCAGCGGCTGCGGCGAGGATGTCCGCCTGGGCGATGAGATGACGATCCTGTTCCAGACCCCATCGAAGTGCAGGGTCCCGCGCAAGGCGACCCGTGCTGGAGCATGGGGCGTCCACGACGACGACAGGGGCCATGGACGGCTCCACGATCCTGATCTCGGCGCCGGCCCGGCGGGAACGCCTGTCCAGCTCTCCGAGCGCATCGTCACGGATGTCCCAGGCCTCGACGCGCGCACCCCGGGCCGCGAGCGCAAGACTCTTCCCGCCTGCCCCCGCACAGACATCGACGACCCGTTGCCCCCGCTCGAGCGGCAACGCGGCACAGAATCGCTGCGAGCTCGCGTCCTGCACTTCGAACCAACCTGCGCGGAAGCAGGGAGACACGACGAGATTCGCGCGCCCCAAGAGCGCCAGTCCATCTGTCGTGCCCGCAAGCGGACGCGTCTCGATCCCTTCTTCGGCGAGGCGCTCCGACAGGGCGTCCCGATCGCAACGAATGCGGTTCGCGCGGATATGGACTGCCGGACGCGCCTGGAGTGCCACTGCCAACGCTGCCGCTGCATCGGGGCCAAGACGCTGCAACCAGCCCGCCGCGAGGCGGTAGCCGACAGACAAGGCTGCAGCCAGATCCTCGGCGGGCCGCCCCGGAGGGATGTCCGGGAACGTCTCTCCTTCCATCAGGCGCGCCCAGCCATCCAGCAGCTCGTCGTCCGTCCGGAGTCCGGCACGCAACAGAAGGCCCTCATGCCGGATGACCCCATAGACGGCTTCCTGCACCGTTCGCCGGTCTCGGCTTCCCAGGCGCCGCGTCGTCCGGAAGAAATGTGCCAGGGCGAGCGTGGCATGGCTGGGACGTTCCCGGGCCGCAGCGAGGGCCTCCAGGGCTGCCGTCCTGATGAACGCGCGTCGGGAGAAACCGGCCAGCGAATGGTCCGGCTCCGGGAGCGCGCACCGCAGGAGGTCCAGGTCGGTCACTGGCGCACGTAGCGTACGACGTGGGCAGGCTCTTCTTCTGCTGGCAGCCAGACGCGCACGAGGATCGTATCGGGCTCTGGCGCGGACAACTCAACGCGGGGTCCAAGCGGACCGGTCCGCCACCGGATGCCGCCAGACGGAAGCGACTCGACGACATGATTCTCGACCCAGCCCGGCGCGAGGTATTGCGTCACGCGCAGAGCCTTCTCGGTCGTGTCGTACCGATACACGCAAAGATCCTCATGATCCACCGCGCCGGAAGCGTCTCGCAGCACCTCGCGGGCCTCGACGAAGGTACCGCCCAGCACCTGTCGGACCTGGAGTCGGCCCTGCACCGGGGCACCATGGCTGACGCCCACCCCGACCCAGTCCCCCACGAGGTACGCCAGCGGCAAGAGACGACGCTTCATCAGGCGCTCCCGCGCCTCCCAGTCGATGTCGTGGTCCATGCACCGCGGCTAACCGGCGAAGCGGGGCCAGCGCCCGCGCGAGTACACTCCACGGATGCGAGGCCGCCTCCTCATTCTCCCCGCACTGCTCATCGCCTGCAGTGGCACCCGCATCCCTTCCTCGTCCGTGGCTTCGACCTCGGAGCCGACAGGGACCATCACGGGGCCGCCGACCCGGACCACCGTGGGGACCCCCGCGACCAGCTGGGCGGCGGGGACGCCGGCGGCCGCGACGACGGCGATTCTGACGCCCAACGAGCCCGTGGCCCTGCGGGTGCCCGCCGCCGTCGCAGCGCAAGTGACGGGACCGACCCTCCTGTTCTACTTCTCGCCGACCTGTCCGCACTGCGAATCCGTAATGCCCGAGATCAACCAGCTGCGGACACAACTGCCCGATCTCACCTTCGTCGGAATTCCCACCGGCTCCGCC
>JAYYRS010000358.1:0-8393 GCA_036126975.1 Myxococcota bacterium | reverse complement strand
AATCATCGGGCCCCTCGTGGTCTACCTCGTCAAGAAAGACGATTCCCAGTTCGTCGCCTTCCACGCATTGCAGAGCCTGTATTTCGGACTCATGTTCCTCGGCGTCACGGTCCTCACCTGTGGGGTGGGCATCGTTCTCGTCGTCCCGTACGTCATCTACGAGATCCTCGCAGTGGTGCACGCCAGCAATGGAGAGTGGTACCAGCTGCCGGTCGCGGGGCCCCTCGCCTTCCGCAAGCACCACCCCGGCCCGCGCTGAACCGAGCGCCCATCCGCGACGGTCCGCTCCTTGCGTTCTACTTGGCTGCGAGCGCGGTGCGTCGACGGCGGATGGCAGTGCCGCGAAGGTCTCTCGCGGCCTGCCGGGTCGCGGGTGAGACGTCGATGCCTCCCAGCATGCGCGCGAGTTCGTGCACCCGCTCCTCGGCGTCAAGAGCACGAACACGGCTGAACGTCCGTCCGCCTTCAACCACCTTGTGCACGTGCAGGTGTCGGTCGCCGAACGCTCCGACCTGGGTGGCGTGGGTGATGCAGAGCACCTGGTGGTGGGCAGCGACGTCTGCGAGCTTGTGTCCGATCACCTCGGCCACCGCTCCGCCAACACCCGTGTCGACCTCGTCGAAGACATACAGTCCGACCGGTCCGCCCTCTGCGAGGACCCGTTTGAGTGCGAGCAGGGCGCGCGACAGCTCTCCCCCGGATGCCACCCGCGCCAGTGGGCGGGGGGCCTCTCCTGGATTCGGCGCGATCAGGAACTCCACCCGGTCCCGGCCTGAAGCCGTCAGCCGGGCCCCCTGAACCTCGAGGCCGCCGGACGCCACGGGGTCCACACTGACGGCCACGCGTGCCCCCCCCATTCCGAGGCTCGCGAGTTCCTGGCTGATGGCGCGCCCGAGGTCGTCCGCCGCTGCCTTCCGTGCTGCCGAGAGGTCATCGGCCGCGGCCAGGGCCGCCACTCCCCGTTCCCTTTGTTCCTCCTCGAGCTTCTCCAGCCGATCCTCGCCCGCTTCAAGGTCGGCGAGTTCGGCGCTTGCTGCATCCCGCCAGGCCAGCAGGGCTGCGACATCCTCACCGTGCTTGCGCACCACACGTCGGAGCGCATCGAGGCGCTCCTCTACAGCCCGCAGACGGGCGGGGTCAGCGTCCAGTCGCTCCGCGTAGCGTCCCAGGTCCAGTGCGGCTTCCAGCAGCTCGACCTGCACGCCGGATAGCCGCTCGCCCAGCTCCGCAAGTCGGGGATCGTGCGTTCCGGCAGCCACGACATCATCCACGAGCCGGGAGATGCGTGCACAGAGGGCGTCCTCCGCGGCGTAGAGGGTGCGGTGGGCCTGCGATGACGCGGCGAGGAGCCTCGCGCCGTGTGCGAGCCGTTCCCGCTCCTCGACCAGCTGCCCGTCCTCCCCCGCAGCCGGCGCGAGAGCCTCCACCTCCGCGAGTTGGAAGCGCAGCAGGTCTTCCCGCTCTGCCCTCCCCTGCAGGGCGGCCGTTGCCGCATCCCACGCAGCCCGTCCGGCCCGGAGGTCCGCCACGGTGGCGGCGACCTCTGACCGCAGGCCGCCCAGCGTGCCAAAGGCATCCAGGTGGTCGAGGTGGGTCGAAGGATCGACGAGCGTATGGTGCTGATGCTGGGACGAGATGTCGACCAGCCCCCGCGCCAGCGCCTTCAGCTGCGCCGCGGTCGTGAGGCGGCCGTTGACGTAGGCACGGGTCCGACCGGTCGCCAGCAGCTCCCGCCGCACCACGAGCTCTCCCGCAGCGTCGACCCCCGCCGCGCTGAGCCGAGCTGCGAGACGAGCATCCCGGATGTCGAAGAGTCCCTCGACGACTGCGCGGTCCGCGCCGGTGCGCACGTACTCGGACCGACCGCGGGCACCCAGCACGAGTCCGAGCGCGGCGACGAGGATGGACTTGCCCGCGCCCGTCTCCCCCGTGAGAACGTTCAGTCCCGGACCGAGTTCAAGCTCCAGCGATTCAATGATGGCGAGGTTCTGTACCCGCAGCAGACTCAACATGGGCACCTCCTGTGCAGCTTCTGCTCCGCCAGCATAACTGCACATGTGTTCAGTATGGACGGACAGGATTCGACCGCAGCAGGTCGAGTGCGCGCGCGTGCTACCGTGCCGATCTTCGAGACAGCCCACCAGCACTTGGGGGACGGTGTGAAGGTCTGGACACTGGATGGCGGGTTTGGCACGGACCACCTCGCCCCTTCAACGCGGCCGTCGCCCGTCCCCGGTCCGGGGCAGATCCTTCTTCGCATGCGGGCCGCCAGCCTTAACTATCGGGATCTGCTGATGATCCGGGGCCACTACAACCCGCGGCAGCCGCTGCCGCTCGTCCCGTGCAGCGACGGCGTCGGGGAAGTGATCGGCGTCGGCCCGGACGTCACCCGATTCTCGGTGGGAGATCGCGCATGTCCGATCTTCGCCCAGGCATGGCTCGGAGGCCCTCCGGACGTCGCCGCGAGCCGCTCCACGCTCGGTGGCCCCGTGGATGGGACACTCCAGGAGCGGATGGTGGTCCATGAGCACGCCGCGGTCCGGCCACCGACACACCTCAGCGACGAAGAAGCGGCCTGCCTTCCCTGCGCAGGCGTGACCGCCTGGCGGGCGCTCGCAACGGAGGGGGGCATCCAGGCCGGCGACACCGTCCTGACCCTCGGCACCGGCGGTGTGTCGCTGTTCGCCGTGCAGATCGCCAAGATGCTCGGTGCCCGGGTGGTCGTGACGTCGAGCCAAGACGAAAAACTGGAACGCGCGATCGAACTCGGCGCCGACCACGGCATCAACTACGAGCGCGACAGGAGCTGGGGTCGATCGACAACCAGCTGGACGGGAGGGCGTGGGGTGGACCTCGTGATGGAGCTCGGCGGCGCCGGAACCCTGACCGAGTCTCTTCGGGCCGTGCGAATGGGAGGCACGGTGGCGCTGATCGGTGTCCTCGCCGGTGCCAGCGGCCCGGTGCCGCTGACACGAATCCTCATGCGCGGCGTCCGCGTACAGGGCGTATTCGTCGGAAGCCGCCATGACTTCGAGGCACTGAATCGCGCGCTGACGGCCCACCCGGAGGTTCGACCCCAGGTGGACCGGGTGTTCGATTTCAATGCCGTTCCCGAAGCCCTCGAATACCTCTCGAAGGGCCTCCACATGGGGAAGGTGGTCGTCCGCATCGACTGAATCGCTGCGCCAACGACTCAGGAGCCGACCGGGAGCGCGCTCGACCAGGTCCGGCGATCGCCGAGCGGTCTCGCGGGCACCCCCCCCACGATCGCCCAGGCCGGAACATCCCGCGTCACGACGGCTCCCATCGCGACCACCGCATGGTCTCCGATGCGAACGCCGTCCGTCACACCGGCGTTCGCACCGATCCAGACATCGTCCCCAATCCGGATGCCCCGGGATCGGACACGCTGCTCCCGGACGGTCTGTTCCGGCGCGATCCCGTGATCGAAGGCGAAGAGCACCGCGCCGGTTGCGATGCGCACGTCGTCCCCGATCTGCACACCCGCCGACCCGCCGTCGATGCTCACGCGCGGATTCAGACTGACCCGGGCGCCGAGAACGGCCGGCCCGTGGACGAAGACATGAGCACCGATGCGTCCGCGGTCGCCGATCACGAGCTCTCTGCCGGGCTCCGCGATGAGGGCCGCATCTGGGGAGATGAAGACGTCCGAACCCAGGGTGACCCGCTCCCGCTCCGTCAACGCGGTTCGAATCGCAGCCTGCCAGGGCTCCGCCCAGGTTCGCTGATGGGGCTTGAGCCGATCCCAGAGCCAGGGCATCCAGGAGAGGCGTTGCTGATGGGCCAGCTGATGGGGGTCCTGCATGTCGACTGCGTAGCGCGCCCACCCGCGGGACGCCCCAGGCTATGCTCGTCCGGCCGAGCGCAAGGATGGAGCCATGAGCGTCGATTGGATCATCGCCCCCAAGGTTCGCTGCGACCTGCGCACCTGGAGCGGACCGAACTTCTCGGGCTACGAGAAGCTAACGCGGATCTTTGCCGTCGGGGGTCGCCAGCGGGACGACGTCGACGGTCTGGCCTTCGGCAGCTGCTGGGTGGTGGCCCCGTTCGGAACCCGGGTCATCTTCTCCTGCGCGCCCGAAGCGGACCCGCAGTGGCTGTCGAGTCCCTGGCGGGCCGTGGTCATCCGCAAGGGCGCCAGCTTCATGACGAAGGCGGGCCTCCCCGGCGTGCGGATCCCGGACCTGGACTGGCTCGACAAACCCAACGCCCAGCGCACCGATCCGGACTTCCAGGAAGGCTTCCCGCAAGCGCCTTCGCCCGATGCGGGCACAGGATGGACCTTCGGCAGCGGCTGCAGCCTGCGGAACCGGATCCACTGCATCCGGATCGACAAGATCAAGCTGTGATGGACCGCTGGGGCCGACCCCAGCAGTCTGGCTCGGCTACCCTCTCGCCATGCCGCCAATCCTCCTGATGTTCGCCGCCATCCCGCGCAGCGCGGCCGCCGAGCTGCCTGCTGGCCTCATCCCGGTGGCGGTCGAGGACGTCCTCGCCACGCCCTCGGATGCCCTCGCGGACTGCACGGCAGGAATGTCGCAGCGAGGCGGCAGCATCACCCGGTGGGTGGGCTGTGGGGAGCGCACCCTCTCCGTCATCGGGAACGTTCCCGAGCTCGGAGTCGACGTGGAAGGGATGCTGGCTGGGATCCCCGCGAGTCTCCAGCGTACTGGTGGCCTCGCAGTGCGCGGAGCGCCGACCGTGATGGAACACGCCGGCGGCCCGATCCCAGCGCTGCGACTCGCCCGGAACGGGGACGATGGGCCATCTGAGCTCGGACTCGCTGTCGCCTGGGAGGACGGCGTGATGCAGGAACTGGGCATCTGTCTGGCGGGTGGGGATCGGGCATGGTGTGAGGCCGGTCTCGGCGCACTGCTCACGCCGCGACGCAGCCAGGATGTCGACACCGCCTTCCCGGGTCATGGCATGACGCTTCTGATGGAGGCCGCTCCTGACAGCCGCGGCGGAGAGGGTCGGCTGCTCCAACCGGTCGATGCTCCGGAAGGCGCCGCCCTCGTGGGCTGCCAGCGCTTTTCCGGCGTCGAGGACCGCACGGTCCAGCGGCTCGACTGCACCCAGGGGCGTGTCGTCGTCGAGCCCATGCCCCGACGAGCGGACGCCAGCTCGGCCCTCGCACGGATCCTGCCGCTGCTGTCCACGCCCGAGGCGCCGCTGCACGCGGAGGGCCCGCCCTCGACCATCCAGTTGGGCGGCGAGGAGCGTCATGCAGCGACCATCATGGGCGAGAGCATCCGGGGCGTGGTCGTCCAGGATCCCGACGGCAGTCCCCCCCGCGCCCTGGGCTGCCTGGACCGCGCACCCGGCTTCGGCCCGGTTCCATGGTGCACCGTGGCGCTGCAGGCCATGTGGAACACCAGCCCGCTGGACGCGCCACGCCCCGATGCGGCCCCGCCAACGCTCACGAACCCGGTTCGGCGCGGACCCAGCCCCCGAGTTCGTCCTCGAGAGCCTTCGCGACCGCCAGGGTGAGCCCGTCATTGCCCCGCAGCGCGCCGACCTGGACCGCAAGCGGCAAGCCGCGGCGCTCGAAACCGACCGGCACCACGGTCACGGGCATCTCCAGCACGTTGAAGATCGCGGTACATGCGGCATCAAACGGGGTACGCCATGCGTCCCTGTGACGCGGTGCGGGTCGGCTATACGGCGGATGCAGCAGGACGCCCCGCGGACCGAGGACCCTCTCCAGCTCGTTCTGCAGCTCGGTTCCCAGCTCGACGTACCGCGCCATCGTCCCCGTCAGGGACTGCGTGAGTCCGTCGGCTGCGGTCAGCGCGAGGCCTGCAAAGGTGAATCGTGACCGACCAAAGGGCAGGGCGAGGAATTCCCGTACGAACCGGACACCATCCTCGCCGCCAAGGACCGTCGCATAGTGCACCTCGCTCGCAGCGGACAGCATCGCACTCCAGATCTCGAAGGCGTACCGGAGGGAAGGGAGCTCGACCTCCTGGACGGTGGCACCCCGCGCCGCCAGCACGTCCGCAGCCCTCCGCACGGCGCGCCGCATCACCTTGCGGACCCGCATACGACCGTTCGTCTCGAGAGGAAGGACGGTCACACCTGACAGATCGCCCGACCCCATGCCGCCAAAGGTCCGATGCACCTGCGGCGACGCAGGGTCTGGACCGCTGATGACTTCCATGATCAAGGCGAGGTCGTCGACGCACCGGCCCATCGGACCTGCACACAGGTAGGGCTCGGCTCCACCCGTCGCGGGAGGAAAGTGCCCGTCGTTGGGCACCATGAGACTGCTTGGCTTGTGCCCCGCGATGCCGCAGAAGGCCGCAGGGATGCGAATGGAACCGCCAACGTCCGTACCGATTCCGAACGGCGAGGCCCCGGACGCCACCAGGGCGCCTTCCCCGCCAGACGAACCGCCGGGCGTCCGACCGAGGTCCCACGGGTTCATCGTCCGGCCGTAGATGGCGTTGTAGGTCTCCATCCACAGGCCCCCCTCGGGGACGTTCGATGTTCCCAGCACGATGGCGCCCGCCGCACGGAGACGCCGCACCACGACAGCGTCGCGGGTCCCCCTTTCGTCGACCCGTCTCTCCAGTCCGCCGGTCCACGGCATGTCCCGTACCTGCAGGAACTCCTTGATCGTGCACGGCACGCCGTGAAGGGGAGGGAGCCGGTCCACCGTTCCATCCGCCCGGGCCGCGACCGCCGCATCCTCCGCCGCGCGTGCCTCGGTGCGTGCAGAGTCGAACCGATCAGCGGTCAGGGCATTCAACAGCGGCTCCACGACACCCATGCGCGCGATGTGGGCATCGACGACCTCCACCGGACTGATCTCGCCACAGCGGATCATCTCGGCAATGCGGATCACAGGAGCATCAAGCAGCGCACGCATCGGGCCTCCGGGAGCTGGAGGATACCGGGCGCTCGCGGCGAAGCGTGACCGCACCCGGTCGACCCCTGCGTGCCGGACCCGCGCCGCGCGGCACGGTACGCTGCCGCTGGGAGGACGGATGCCACTCGCATTCCTGCCGATTCTCATGGGGTGCGCTGGTTGGACGATCACGCGCCCCGAGCGACCTCCCATGGCCCAGGCACGGCGCACGGAAGCGCCAGAGCCCGACTTCAGCGACGCAGCCTTCGACGAGCAGGCCGGGCTCACCCCGGCGGACCGTCTCTTCGAAGCCCACCTGGATGCCATCGGTGGCCGCAAAGCCGTCGAAGGGCATCGCACGGCGAGGATCGTGGCCCAGGGAACACTGCTGCCAAGCGGCGACCGGGTGGACGTAGAGGAGCGCCGCGCCGCACCCGACCAGCGCGTGGTGCTGATTGACGTGCACGGAGTCGGGAGCGCCGCGCACGGCTTCGACGGCCGGGTCGCGTGGGCCACATCCACCCAGTACGGCGGCGCTCGCTATGGCCCCGAAGAGACCTGGCGCCAGCGACGGGTCGCCACGTTCCACGCCGCCACCCGATACGCCGAGCTCTACCCGGAGCGACGGGTCATCGGCCCCGTGATCTGGGAGGGCATGGCGGTCACGCAGGTCCATGTCGCGACAGTGGAAGGCACCACGGCGACGCTGTACTTCGCCAAAGACACCGGCCTGCTCGCCGGCGAGGAGTGGTGGATCCAGGGGGCAGGGGACGAAGCTCCGCATCGGCGCTCTCGTGTGTTCCACCAATACCGGCAGCGCGATGACCAGTTCGTGCCGTGGCGATGGACCGAGTCCGAGGGCGCGTGGACATGGCAGGTCACCGTGCGCACGTGGGAATGGGACGCGTCCGTGGACGGTTTCTCTCCTCCTCCCTCCGTCCCCCGGCCCTGATCAGTCTGCAGACCACACAGTCCGGCCGCGGACGAGCGTCGCCCGGACGGGCCCATGGTCCTCACGGAACAGCAGCTGGTCGAAGATGTCTCCGCCCGCCCCAGCTGGGAGCGCCACAGCCACGAGGTCCGCGTCGAATCCCGGCGCGATGCACCCCACGTGCCGACCATGGCCCAGCGCCCGGGCACCACCACGGGTGGCCAGCCACAGCAGCGTCGCCGGGTCGACCCGCTCCCCGGCAAGCAGGCTGGCGTCATAGGCCCGCGCCGCCACGCGTCGGAGACTGAACGTCCGCCCTCCCCCAATGTCGGAGCCGAGCGCGACGCGAGCGCCGCGCTCCAGCGCGGCGTGCAATCGCATCACCCCGGAACCAAGGAAGAAGTTGCTGTCCGGGCAATGCACCACGACGGCATCGGCCTCGACGAGCCGCGTCCATTCCTCGTCGCTGAGGTGGATGCAATGCGCGAGCAGGGTCCCCGCCGCGAGGACGCCATGGTCCTCGTAGACGCCGAGGTAGTCTACACTCCCCGGAAACAGCGATGCGGTGTACGCAATCTCGTCGATGTTCTC
>JAYYRS010000357.1:0-2976 GCA_036126975.1 Myxococcota bacterium | reverse complement strand
GCGTCTTCGGGAACGCCGAGGAGGCGTTCGACGGGGAGGTCGAAATGCAGGTCGAGGAGGACGAGCGAGACCTTGCGCTTGTGCCTTCGGAGCAGCGTCTGCGCCTCGGACCAGTCTCGGGCCGGTCCATGCCAGCGGTGGGCGGGCATCGCCCGACGACACAGCTCGATGGTGCGAGGCTGATCGTCAATAACGAGGATGTCGGCCATTTTTGCTCCTTCGGCGAGCAGCCTTGTCGGCCGCCGTGTCAGCTGAGCCGTTCCGCGGCCCGGCGATGAAGGCTCCGCGTCGCCGCCGCAACACCCCGGGCAAGCTCGGCGATGGACGCAAGCGAGCGGGCATCACCACCGAGATCGGCATTCGCAAGGGCGGCAATGCCCGCATCGATGCGCTGCACATCCGGATCGGCAGAAAGCCCGACGGGCCGGAGTCGCGCCCAAAGAGCCCACGCCGACTCGTCTCCATCGACCCCGCGATGCGTTCGCAGCAGGTCACCTTCCAGTGCTGCCCGCAGGTCCGCCTCACACGGCTCAGGTCCAAGGAACCGGACCCCGAAGGTCACGTACTTGCCCAGATCATGCCGAAGGCCCGAGAGCTCCTCGACGAGGAGTTCGAGGTCGCCCCGCGGGACCTCCTCAACCCGCATCAGGGCCGGCCGACCGGCCATATGCGCCGGCGGACGTCGAGACCGAGGTCAGGTTCCACCACGGGCAAGGCGACTGGCACCGCGTCGGGAACGACCTCGAACGTCCAGGTGAACCCGGCCTCGTCCGGCGTCGCAGCATGGACGGTGACATGCAGCGGGCCCGGTGAAGCCACCACGCCCGCGACCTCTACCCGCTCGTCTTCCCCCGCCGGCCCGAGGTCCTGCGCGCCATCGTCGGCGACCGTCACTTCGGCCTCCGTCCACGCACGCCCCGATTGGATGACCAGCGTGTAGGACCCGTCTGACGCGAGCGTGGCGTGCGCGCGCGGCGTGCTCGCCACGGCGGGCCATCCCATCAGGCATGCGGCTGCCAGCAGGCCGGTTCGATACAGGATGCGCATGGTCACTCCGGGGTTCTGGGCCCTGGGGATGCAGGACGCGTGCCAGCTATCGCAGGCCGTATGCACCCCGCATGCGACGATTCGTAGACAATCGTCTACCCGTTGCGATCCCATCCGCGCACCAGGCTGATGTAGTCCGGTGCCTGGACCGGTGGCGCCAACGGCGGGGGCACCGAGAGCTCCGAAAGCCGCTCCACCGCGGCGCGAGCCGCCCCGAGTGCGGATTCGTCCCCCAGCACCCGACCCACGACATCCACGCCGACAAAACCCCGACGCACGATGTCCTGTGTCAGCGAGGCGATTTCAAATCCATCCGCGCCCGCCGTGCGCAGCTCATCGAGGACGGCACCGGCAGCCCGCCCCGTGATGTGTCCATCCGACAGCAGGACGAGCGCCGCCTGCCACCAGCCATGCACCGGTACGACCCGTTGCCCGAGCGCTTCGAAGGTGACGGGCGCGCGGGGACGTTCCAGCCGGATGAAGATGCGATGGACCGCTTCCGCACGAGACAGCCGGCTGAGCGCATCGAGTGCTGCACCGATGTGGTCCGGGTACGAACCCGCGGCCTCCATGATTCGCGAGACCTCCGCAGGCCGGAGTCTTCCCGCGACTGCGTCGGCGTACACGGCGTAGACCAGCGCGTCCACCTCGGCATCGTCTCCGAAGAGCGTCTCCGTCGTGGCGGGGCCGAGACCCGCGCGCTGTTGGAGGAGGGCCGGGAGCTTGTACCCGAACTGTCCCTTGATCGCCCTGAATTCTCCTCGCCGGAAGTGTCGAAGGCTGTTCTTGAGGACAAGCTGGTCGAACCGGACGCCATCCATGTCCAGCTTCTCGCGCAACACATCCCGCATCTGCGTCGGAGATCCGGACAGAATGGTGATGCGATTCCGCGGATCGGCCCCGAGGCCCCGCATCAACGCCGCGGCTCCTGGCACGGCCTTCTTGCGGTGGGCAGGCTCGGTCGCGCTCCTGAGCAACCCACGCAGTGACTCGAAGTCGGTCTGCAGGTAGGTCTTGTCGAGATCCCAGCGGTACACGCGCATCGCGCCTGCCGTATCATTTCCTGGATGCGCGAGCCCCCGCTCCCCGACCCACTCCACGCTTCCGCGGACGGCTCCCCGCCGGACCGGCGGGTGCGGGCGCGCACACCCCAGCAGACCGAGTCCCTGGCAACGCGTCCCCCCGCAGACCGCTACCGGCGCCTCGAGGTCATTGGACGCGGCGGTGCCGGCGATGTCTATCGGTACCTCGACCGGACGCTGAATCGCCTGATTGCCGTCAAGGAGCTGAAATCCGACCTCGCCCGGGACCCGGGCATGGTCCGACGGTTCATGCATGAGGCACAGGTCGTGGCGCAGCTCGACCATCCAGCCATCATTCCCGTCCATGACCTCGGACGGGACGAGCAGGGGCAGTGGTACCTCGCGATGAAGGAGGTCCACGGCCGTACGCTCCGCAAGATCATCAGCGACGTGCATGCACATCGGCGAAGCAGCCAGGGGGGGACGGTCACGGACGGTTGGACCCTCCGCCGCCTCGTCGATGCATTCCAGACGGTCTGTGAGGCCGTCGCCTTCGCCCACTCCCGGGGCGTCGTGCATCGGGATCTCAAGCCCGACAACGTCATGGTGGGCGACTTTGGCGAGGTCTACGTCCTCGACTGGGGGCTCGCCCGCATCCTTGATGCCCCGGATGGGGCGGAACCGACGGAAGCCTCCGACCCATGGAGCCTCCAGCCGGGCGTCGCTGCTGACGAACCGCCCGCTACCCAGACCCGGCACGGCGCCGTCGTGGGCACACCGGCCTACATGCCGCCCGAGCAGGCGCGCGGCGAGCGGGACGCCATCGGCCCGCACTCGGACGTGTGGTCGCTCGGCGCGCTGCTGTACGCGTGCCTGTACGGACGGCCGCCCTGGCGGGGCCCGTCAG
>JAYYRS010000356.1:0-7715 GCA_036126975.1 Myxococcota bacterium | reverse complement strand
ACCCGTCGGTGGATCGCAGAGGTCGTCGTCGGGCTCCAACTGTGCCCGTTCGCGCAGACGCCGTGGGAACAGGGCCGGGTCGAGATGGTCGTGGCACAGGTCGCCGATTTGGAGGGCGTATTGACCGAGCTCGTGATGGCGGCGGCGGCGCTCTCCCGGGGGCCCCACGAGACCACCCTGGTGGTGTTCCCGGGTGCCCTGCTGGCGGAGTTCGGCTCCCTGCTCGAAGCGATGGACCTTGGAGAAGCCCTCCTCGACCGCACCGGCCACGGCGAGCGGATCCAGCTGGTCGGTTTCCACCCCGACTACGTGTTCGCAGACGCACCGCCGGACGATGCGGCGAACGCCACCAATCGAAGCCCGCATCCGATGATCCACCTGTTGCGGCGGGCGGATGTTGCCCGGGTCGTTGCCGCCCATCCCGACATCCACGCCATCCCGGCACGCAATGTCGTCGTGTTGCGGGAGCTGGGATCGGCGGCCGTGCGCGCCCGATGGGTAGACGAATGACCGCTGGTGGACCGCGGGCGGCGCGGCCCTGCATCCCCCCACGTCTAGGGTGCGAATCCGCGTCCGAACAGGACACTCCGGATGGGCCGTTGGCCGTGGAGGACCCGCAGCCGACGGAGCAGGTCGTCGATGGAGCGGGTCTCGGCCCTTCCCATGTCCACATGGTAGACGAGACTGTCTTCTCCAGCTGGCATCGGGTCGTCGATCTCGTGGAACCGACCGGCCTCGGATGACCCGAAGTCCCCCTCGACTCCCGCGGTGTACCAGTCTCCGATCACGGGGTCGAGGGAATCGATCAGCGCATCCCGATCCGCGTCGGACGCGAAGCGCACGGTCACGCGCAGGTGGTTCCAAGGGCACTGGGTCGAGACGAACACGCCGAAAGGATGGTCCCGCGCTGGCCAGGCGATGACGACCGGTGCCTGGGAGAGGGCCTCATGGCCCTCGAGCGCGACCACCATCGGTTGGTCGCCCACCCGGCCGCCCTGCCCGGTCTGGGGATCGACGAGGTCGACGCGGACGGCTGCGTATGGACGGGCGCCTTCGGGGATCGAGTTGACGACGTCACCCGCGTCGGTGCGCACCATCCGGGCTGCCTCCGCGATCCACCCCTTCGCGGACATCTGCCCGGCGTAGTGATCGAACATCTCGCAGTAGGCGCCGCGATGCGCGCGGAGCCACTCTCTGGGGTGGACGTCTTCGCGGACGGCCTTCCGGACCGCATCCAGAAGCGACTGCTGCGCTTCGATGTACTGCTGCTCGTCAGCTCCATCGGCGAGGTAGCCCTCGAGCTCCTCATCGGCCTCTTCCAACCTGCCCCACGCCAGGAACAGGTGCGCAAGCCCGCTCCGCCCCCGGGGATTGAAGGCTTCCCTGTCCAGGAGGGTCTGGAATGCGACCTCCGCCCCGGCGGGGTCATATCGATCTTCGCAGGCGGCGGCGCGGACGAGCATGAGCTGCGGCATGACCGTCGCGGCCACCGCGTCCCGGCGGAGCTCGGCGATGCGCTCGCCCTCCAGGGTCAGGGCATGGGCCGACTCCGCCTCGCCCATGCGGAGCTCCGTGACGGCCAGCGCATGGATCAGGTCGATGCGTTCAGGGTTCCGCTCCAACATGCCGGACAGCAGCCGCGCAGCTTCCACGGGATCGTCCCCCCGCAAGGCCTTCATCGCATCTTCGGCGATCTGGTCGATGAACGGGTCGGCCATGTCGTCCTCCGGACCGGGAGGATAGCGCGCCGGCACTCCCGAGGGGAGGGGGGGCTCCCGGGGCTCCTGTTCAGCGCTCTTGCTGCCAGCTCTCGGCTTCGGCGGGGCGGCCCGCCGCGATCTGTTCGGCGGGCGGGTAGGGGCAGTGTCGGCAGCCCGCACCGCAGCAGAATCCACGACGCTCCAGGTAGTGGGCCGTCATGACGAGCATGCCATTTTCTGGATCGATGTAGCTGTTGTCCGCACGCGCGGATGCGGCGTCATGGATCTTCTGGATGCGTTCGCGAGACACCACGTTCGCCTTTCCCGGATGGTGGAGCAGGGGGCAGCTGCCGAGTGTACGCGAGGCGTTGTGAGGATCATGCAAGTCAGCGACCGTGCCGCCCGACGCGGCCGGCATGGCAAGCGGTTAGCGGGGAGCGCCAGGAGTTTCCGATGAAGCTGACCGCCGAACAGGACGCAGAGCTTGCTGAGGCGCGCGCCGATGCCTTCACGACGCGCAGGCCGACCGTCGCTGCTCTGGAGGAACGGCTCTACACGCCGACCCCCCTGCTCGACCACGGGTTCGTCAGGGTGGTCGACTACATGGGCGATGATGCGGCAGTGGTCCAGGCTGCCCGGGTGTCCTACGGCAAGGGCACGAAGGCAGTGCGGCGGGACCGGGGCCTCATCCGGTACCTGATGCGCCACCGGCACACCACGCCCTTCGAGATGTGCGAGCTGAAGCTCCATGTGAAGCTGCCGATCTTCGTCGCCAGACAGTGGATCCGACACCGCACGGCCAACGTGAACGAGTACAGCGCTCGCTACTCGGTCCTGGACAAGGAGTTCTACCTGCCGCGACCGGAAGACCTCGCGGTGCAGAGCACCGACAACAAGCAGGGAAGGGGGACTGAGCTCACGGAGGACCAGGCTGCGGAGGTCCTGCGGCTGCTCCGGCGCGACGCCGAGCAGACCTACGAGACCTACGAGTCGCTGATGGGAGAGTTCAACCTCGCCCGGGAGCTTGCGCGCATCGACCTGCCGTTGAACGCCTACACGCAGTGGTACTGGAAGGTCGACCTCCACAACCTGCTGCACTTCCTCAGCCTGCGCATGCATCCCCACGCGCAGTACGAGATCCGCGTGTACGCAGACGCAATCGCCGAGTTCGTCAAGGACTGGGTGCCGTTGTCCTACGAGGCATTCTCGGACTATCGCCTGGGCGGAGCGTTCCTGAGCCGCGCGGGCATCGAGGTGGTGCGTCGGATGCTGGATGGCGAGGCCGTTGAGCAGGCCGGGAGCGGACTGTCGAAGCGCGAGTGGGGCGAGCTGATGCGCGTGGTCCGGCCGGACGGGCAGTAGGCCGCATCGTCCGGTGCGCGCCCGGCGTGCGCGGACCGGGTCCCTACGAAGACGGCCCGGGGGTGGTTCCTGCGGGCCGTCCTGCGTTCGGGAGCCGAAGGAGGCTACCGCGCCTCTGCCACGGGCAGGTCGGACATGTCCTCGGTCACCAGGTCGAGCAGCGTCGTCGAGAGCTCGATGATCTGCTCATGGGTGAAGCCCTCGCTCTTGAGCTGCCGGTAGAAGCTCTTTGCGACGACCTTGTTGCGGTTCTGGTAGAGCGAATCGGACGAGGGCATCATGGAGTCACCGGAGGGCATCATGGGGTCACCAGGGTGGCGTTCGGAGGGACTACGTGCGTGGAGCACAAACCCTATGCACGGCCTGTGCCAGCGTTCTACCTCAGGTCACTTTTGAGTATTTCCAGCATGTTGTGGATGCGTTCCACAAGGAACTGGTACCTCCATTTCGCGCCAGGCACCGCACGGTGCGAAATGATTTGCGCACCGCACCGGCAGCCGGCAGGCAAGCCGGTGCGCAATGCCACAGCGCCGGGTGGGTGCCGCCACGACCCGGATGGGCGCCAACACCATGTGGATGGAGGCTGACTCGCAGTCAGGTTTCGATGGAGGGGACGTCTGTATCGGCGTCCTCATCGGGTTCGATGAAGCCGATCGTCAGTCCGCTGCTCCCGGACACCCCGTCGCCTGCGTGTTGCCCATCCAGTTCGTCTTCGGCGCTTCCGAGCGCGAGGGTCGGGGTGAGCATGCGTGCCTTGCCGACACCGAGGATCTGGATGGCTGCGGCGGGGGCCGCAACAGGCGGTGGGGACGCTGGGCGATGCTCGATGACCTCCAGCCGCTCCGATGTCGAGGTCGGTGGGTGGAGGGAGATGGAAGGCAGGGGTGCGTCGGTTGCGTCCGTGGCGTCTGCCCGGAACCGATCGGGACGGACCGGTGGAGGGGTCCGGCGGGACCGTGTCTTGGCCGGACCGGTCGGCACGGTCCCCCGGGTGTGGGTCCCATCATCGTCGGACGCGGGACCGCGGGCAGCCGTCGGGGGGAGTTCTCCCCGGATGAGTTCATCGAGGGTGATCTCTTCTGCATCCATGACGCCGCGGCGTGGCGCCGAGGCGGCGACCGGAGCCGCGTCTCCGGGGTCCCTGTCCGGCGCCTCACGGGCCGTGTCGGCTTCCAGCAGGAGTGACGAATGACCTGCTGCGGGCAGCTCTCGCGTGCTCCGTGGGGTCTCGAGCAGGGTGCGCTCCGCGGTGTTGCCCACACGATACGCGACCTCCAGCTGGAGCGCGCGCGAGAAGGGCAGGGCGCGATGTGCGATCGCGGAAAGGCGACTCCGTCCAGCCTGGACGGTCGCCAGCAGGGCCTCGGCGGCTTCGAGCTGACCGCTCATCGATGGTCTCCGTGCGTGGGCACTGCCGCGCTCAGGCCGGGTCCGCGTCGCCGCCGGCGAGGCCGGACATCTGCGCCGTGAGGCCGCTGATGCTGCTCATCAGTTCTTCCTTCAGACGCTGCATCCGGGAGATGTTCTCCTCCAGGGTCTTCAGCTTCGTCTTGAGCGATGCGTTCTCGCTGCGCAGTTCGTCCTGCTCGGCCTCAAGCCCGCGGGTCTGGGCGCGGGCCTGCTCGACCTCTGCGTCGAGGTCGCCGACCTCGCGTTCGAGCGACGCCATGTTGTTGCGCAGCTCGTCCCGTTCGGCGATCAGTTCTCCGTGCTGGTTGCGAAGCGACGCAGCGCGGTCGCGCGCCACGGAGAGCTCCTCCTCCAGGGCACTGACCTCCGACGCGAGACGAACGCTCGTGGCGCGGTGCCGCTCAAGCTCGACCTCTGCACCGATGATGCGCCGGGTCGTGCCCTCGGATCCCCGGAGCGCTGCGTCGAGCGCCGCGAGGCGGTCCTCCAGGATGGAGGCGAGCTCCGCCTGGATGGCCTGGAGACGGTCGGTGTGGGCATCGCTCATCGCGCGGGGCTCCGTGCTCTGCGGGGGAGGGGCCCGGCCGGGGCGGCGGGGCCGCGCCGCGGTAGCAGGCGACCGGGGCCCGCCCGCCGCGTGCGAAGCCGCACGGTAGCAGGCCCCAAGAAGTGGTGTCAACGCGCACCGACGGGTGACCGCTGCCCTCGGCCTGCGGTAGGATCTGCAGCGCCTGGCGGCCGAGCGCCGCGCCCCCTTCCTGCAAATCTTGGGAGAGACGGCATGGACCGCCAGCCTGTTCTCGTGGTGACCGGTGGCCCCCTCTCGGGCCAGTTCTTCCCCATCACGGCGGAAGGACTCATGCTTGGGCGTGACCCGGATTGCGACATCGCCATGCCGGAGGATCCGAACGTGTCCCGTGAGCACGCGCGGGTGTTCCTCCACAACTCGGCGGTCTGGGCACAGGACGCCGGGTCGCGCAACGGGGTGGTCGTCAACGGCAAGCGACTGGTCCGACCGAAGCAGGTCGGGCCCGGCGACAAGCTCACGGTGGGAGACCATGCGTTCACGGTGGAGCTGCGACGGCCCGACGGGGACGATGAGGTCTCGAACATCACGGTGGCGCCGGTGGTCCCAGCCGCGGCGGACCCGCCCGCGGTGCCCGCCGAGCCCAGCGGCACGGGCGCGCGGATGACGGGTGGGATCATTGCGCTCATCGCCATCGTCATCGGTGCGGCAGCCTATTTTCTCGGCGCTTCCTGAGCGGCGGGGCACACCCTGCGGGCGTCCCTGGTTCGCCGGTCTCCGGTCGGGCGCCCATCGCGGCGGCCGGTTATGCGCGGCGCTCGTTGTTGGGAGGCAGGCATCGTGGCTTCGCGTCAGGTCGAGCTCGTCGTTCGTCGTCCGGGACAGCCGGAACGCCGCATGATCCTGGGGCCGGGGGTCACGCATCTCGGTCGCGCAGAGGACAACGACCTCGTCCTCCCCGACATCGGGGTGAGCCGACGGCATGCGCGGATCGTCGTGGAGGGCGAGACGTTCCGCTTCGAAGACCTGGGCTCGGGGAACGGGAGCTTCTACAACGGGAATCAGGTCGAGACGCAGGCACTGTCGGACGGCGACGAGGTCGTGATCGAGCCATTCACGCTCACCTTCCGGGTGCAGGCCGCCGTTTCCCTGATGGGTCCATCCCTGGAGGACGACGAGACGCTGCGTGCGCCGCCAATGGACGCGTTTGCCGGTGCGCCTGCCCGACTGGTCACCCTGGCGGGCCACCGGCTGTCCAGCGCCTATCCACTCGGCGGAGCGCCCGTGGCGCTCGGACGCTCCGAAGCGCGTGACATCGTCCTCTACGACCCTGCCGCCTCACGCAACCACGCTGTGGTCGAGCTCCGCGCGGAGGGGTTCTGGGCGCGCGACTTCGGGTCCGCCAACGGAACGTACGTCAATGGTCAACGCGTGACCGAGCATCCGCTGGCCGCCGGGGACGTGCTGCGCATCGGGTCCACGGAGTTCCGGTTCGAGACCATGGGCTCGCCCTCGGCGGGCGCCGCGGCCCCCGTCGCACCACCGGCCCCCCCTGCGATGCCGTCCATGCCCCCCATCCCATCGGCCGCGCCGACGGGTCCGCAGACGCCGGTCCTGGTGCCATCGCGGACGGCGCCGACCTCCTGGTCCGCCGCGAACCCGTATGCAGACGAGGTCGGCGACCCCGTACCGGCGCCGCGAAGCGCGGGGACGGTCGGAATGGTCGTGGCTGGGGTCGTCTTCTTGCTGGTGGTCGGGCTCGCAGGAGCGGGGGTCTTCGGATTCAACCACTACCAGCGCTCCGCGGCCGAGGCCGCCCGCGCAGCGGCCATCGAGGCTGCCCGCGGCGCAGCGTCCGTGCCCGCCGCGCCCGCGTCGGAAGCCGTGCAGTCCCTGTTGAACGAAGGACGGACCCTGTTCCACGAGGGCCGTCCGCTCGACGCAGCCAGCCGGTTCTACAAGGTCCTCCAGGAGGACCCGGCCAACGCGGACGCCAGGAGGCTCGGTTTCGTGGTCTGCGAGCACATCGCGTTCCAGCAGCTCGAGCACGACATCATCCGGAGTGGTGCCGGGCCGCGGCAACGGCGAGACATCGTCCGCAACGCGACCCGCCAGGCCCGTGCCGCCCTGGCGGGTCGAGATGACCTGGATGACGCCCGGATTGCCGTGCGAACCGCACTGGTCCATTCGCCAGACGCCACGGAGCTCGAGCAGCTGCTCGTCCGGGTCCGGGATGCGAGGGTGGCGGCTGCGTCTGCGGAAGACCGGGCCGAAGCCTATGCGGCCGTTGCACCGCTCCATGACGCGGCGCGTGCGGCCGTCCTGGACGGTCGGGACGGAGATGCCCGGGCGGCATGGCAGAAGGTCGTCGAGGCGGACGCGAAGCGGCTGACCTGGTACGCGCACGAGGCCGAGCTCTGGCTGCGCGTGACGGAGTGAGGATTCCCCGCGGAACCGCGGGGCACACCGCAGGGTCGAAGGCCCCCATGAGCCCATTGCGTCTGCTGCCTGCACTGTTCCTCTTGTCCGCCTGCTCTGCCCGACGGCCAGCCGGCGGTGTCGGAGGGGGTGCCGTAGCCACGTCCGGCGCACCGCACGGGGCCGCTGAAGCCGTCCTGGCGGCGGCCGCGGCCGACCCCGAGCCCGGGCTTCGGGCTGCTGCGCTCGCTGCGCGGATCCGTACGAGTCCGGAACCAGCAGGCGGTGCGTGGGCGCCT
>JAYYRS010000355.1:0-24425 GCA_036126975.1 Myxococcota bacterium | reverse complement strand
GCCGTAGGTCGCAGAGTCGTAGCCGTCCCCGTCCGCGTCGTAGTCACTGGCCTCGTCGCAGTCCTGGTCGATGCCGTCGTACCAGATCTCGGGCGCATCTGGATTCACATCCGCATCCGCGTCGTTGCAGTCGTCTCCGCCATAGTTCTCGTCGTCGGACCCATCCCCGTCCGCGTCGAAGTCACTGGCGCCGTCGCAGTCCTGATCGATGCCGTCGTACCAGCCATCCACCGCGCCCGGATGGATGCTGGGGTCCGTGTCATCGCAGTCGTCTCCGCCGTAGGCGTCGCTGTCGAACCCATCCGCGTCGGCGTCGTAGTCGGAGTCTCCGGCACAGTCCTGGTCGACGCCGTCGTACCAGGTCTCGATGGCACCCGAGAACACGGCTGCGTCCGTGTCGTCGCAGTCGGCGCCGCCGTGAGCGTCGCTGTCTTGTCCGTCAATGTCTGCGTCGTAGTCGGAGTTTCCGGCGCAGTCGGCGTCGACACCGTCGTACCAGGTGTCGGGAGCCCCGGGGTAGACGGCTGCGCTGGTGTCGTCGCAGTCGGTGGTGTCGAGTCCGTACCCGCCGGGCTGGTCGCAGGCGTCCATGGATGCGCCAGGATCTCCGTAGCCGTCGCCGTCCGCATCGGCGTACCAGGTGCCGCCGGTCGACAGGTCGACCGAGCCGTCGGCGTCGTCGATGGCGCCGTCGCAGTCGTTGTCGATGGTGTCGCAGATCTCGATGGCCGACGGGTTGACGGCGGCAGCAGCGTCGTCGCAGTCGCTGTCGGTGGCGACGTAGCCGGAGGGCTCCGTGCAGGCGTCCACGGTCGAGGTCGCGGTCCCATAGCCGTCGCCGTCGGCATCCCGATACCAGGTGCTGGCGCCGACCGCGTCGCCTTCGTCCACGCTGCCGTCGCAGTCGTTGTCGATGCCGTCGCCGCACAGCTCTTCCGCGGCGGGAGAGATCGTGCTGTCCTCCGGGTCGCAGTCGCCATCGCTGACCGTGAAGCCATCCCCGTCCCAGTCGGTCTCCGTCGTGGCCGTGACACCGGTCGAACCACTGCCTCCACTGCATCCGCCGCTGCCGGCTGCGGTCGATATGCTGCAGGTCCCCGTGCTCGCGGATGCGTCGTAGAACAGGTTCACGACCCCGCCGCCGCCGCCGCCGCCGCCATCGTCCGCACGGCCGCCGTTGCCACCATTGGCAGCCAGGGAGCCCGTGCAGCGCAGGTCGCTCGCCTGCAGGAGGATGCCTCCACCGGCGCCCGCTCCTGCCGCGTCGCTGTTGTAGACGCCCCCGTTGGCGCCGTTTGCGACGATGCTTCCCGAGACATCGATGCTGTTGGCATACAGCATGATCGCAGCCCCGCCATTCCCGCCCACGCCGCCGCTGTCTCCATCGCCCGCGCCCGCCGCCCCGCCGGCCGAGCCCATGTCGACCGTGCTGGACGTCGCTGCGCCATATGCGGTGCCCCCCGGCCCATCGGTACCCGAGCAGCCGTCCCGGGAGCCGGAACCCCCAGAACCGCCGTGCGCTCCGCCGCCACCCGAGTCGGCGTAGGCCGAGCCGCCTCGTCCACCGCCCGGGCCTTCGCCATTGCTGTCGGTCCGGCCTCGGTATCCCCGTCCCGTGCCGATGATCGATGAGGTGGCGTCGATCTCGATGCTGTCGGCCGTGATGGACAGCGTCCCGGTGGTACCGCTCCCATCGTAGGCCGTCACGTAGACGGTCCCACCATTGATGATCTGGACGGACGCATAGGTGAGGCTGCCGTCCAGGGTGACGCTGGTTCCGTCGACGATGAGGTCTGCCGCCGCCGCCGTGGGCGACAGGGTCAGCAGCGCGAGCAGTGCGTACACGAGTCCTCCACGCCGTCCCGGCCGAGGCGTCACCAGGGTCTTTGAGGGCCGCGCAGACCACAGTGTACCCCACGAACCGGTCGCCCGAGCTGCAGCGGACATGCCTCGTCCACGGACGGCATCCCCGCGGGTCCGCGTCAGATGTCCGTCCCTCACGTTACTTCACCCGGCCTCACCAGCAGATTCCTCCACCAGGGTCCCGTGATGCTCCTTCCGCAACTGCTCATCGCCGTCGCCTCTGCGGCCCCGACCGTGCCGGACGGGGCCGATGCACCGGACCGGATCCGCCGGAGTGAGGCATGGGACGCGTGGGGTGAGGCCCGCATCCGGTCCGAGTCTGCCGCGGTGCCGCCGACCGCAGCGACTGCGGAGGGGGCGTGGGGCCAGACGAGTACGCGAATCATCGCGGGCGCAGACGGACGGTGGATGGACGGCCGACTCCGTCTGGTCGGCGAGCTGGAGGCCCTCAACGGACCGTTGGCGGGGCCTGCATGGACCCACGGCCTGCTGGCGGACCCGGTGCCCTTCACCCCGCCGCGGGATGGCAGCATGACGGCGGGGTTCCTGCCGAGGCAGGCCCGGATCGCATGGAAGGATGACCGCGTGCAGGCCAGCGCAGGGTTGGAGTCCTTTGCCTTCGGAAGCGGCATCCTCGCGAACGACGGAAAGGCTTCCGATGACCGATGGTTTGGAGACGCATGGTCGGGTTCGGTCATGGCCCGCGTCCGGCTGGGAACAAGCCCCTGGCGACCGGATGCGTCCCGGGGTGCGCTGCGGGGACTCCGCTTCAACGTTCTCGCCGATCAGGTGGTCCGGGACGACAATGCCGTCCTGGCACGTGGCGACCTCGCGCGGCAGGTCTACGGGGCCGTCGGGTTCGGGACACCCCGCTTCCGGTCTGCGCTGTTCGCGGGCCGACGCTGGCAGCGGGACTTCGACCAGCAGTTCGGCGATGAAGCCATCATCGGACCGTTCGCGGATCCCTGGGCGACGACCCTGTCTCTCGACCCCGAGGGCTGGACCACCCGCGTCACGCCGGTGGCTGCCTGGTGCAAGGTCGACCTCCTTGCGCCGGATGGAGACCACCACGTGGGGATCGAGTCCGAGGTCGTCCACATCCGCGGCACCACGACCCGTGTCTACAATCCGGAGACCGTGGCGGCGCCGGCTGAGGTCCGCAGCCTCGGCGGGCTGGTGCGCGTGCGGTGGGACCATGATCCGAGCCGAACGACGGCCCGCGTCGACGCGGTCTATGCATCCGGCGACAACGACCCGCGAGACGGGGTCGCCCGGACCTTCACGCTTCACAGTGACTTCAACATGGGCATGCTCCTGTTCGAGCAGGTGATGCCCTGGCTCGGCGCGCGGGCCGCCGATGGTCTGGCCGACCCGTCGCTCACGGCGGTTCCGCCTGCCGGGCTCCGGCATGCGATCCCCCAGGGAGGCGTCCACAACACCATGGCCCTGGCTCCCGCCGTCCGTTGGCGGCCGTGGCAGCCGATCGATCTCCGACTGGGCGCCCTGTTCGCCCGTGGGGCAGGTGACGTCATCGACCTCGACGCCGCGGCGCGAACCGGCGGCTACAACATTCCGTACGCCGGGGGGTCCCCTGATCAACGCGGCCTGGGTGTCGAGCTCGACGCAGGCATCCATGGTCGGGTTCCCGTCTCGGGCATCGGAGCCCTTCTCGCCGGCGTCGAGGGCGCCGTCCTTCTCCCGGGAGATGCGATCGCCGTCCCGGAACTCGGCACCCCGACCCTTCTCCGTGCCCGCCTCGACCTGCAGTGGTGAACCGATGAGACACCTTCTCCTCCCACTCCTCATGCTCGGGTCCTGCGATCCGTCGGGGCCGCGCTCGCAAGGCTGGGCGCCCGCCCGAAGCACGGGCGGACCGACCGTCGTCTGGGATGCAGAGGCCAAGCCACTGCCGGAGGTCCCGCTGCCCAATGACGCGGCGACGCGGCTTGATCCCACCTCGCCGACCGGCCGTCGGTTGAACATCAGCCTGGATGCCACGACGGCGTACGAGCGGGAGATTCGTGGGGAGTTCAACCGGATGGATGGGTTCGGCACCTACGCCCCCCTCATGGTGAGCTTCACGGCACCGCTCGATCTCGACGACCTCTGGTCGCGACACAACGACAACGAGGACTATCGGGACGATGCGGTCTACCTGCTCAACATCGACCCGACCTGTGCGCGGTACGGAGAGGAGATCGGATTGGACCTGGGCGGCCGCCGGACGCCCGTGACCTTCTACGACCGCTCGGCCCGGACCCCCGACGCGGATGCCCCCGGGGGCTACCGCCTGCAGCGTGGCGGGAACCCGCTCTTCCTGTTCGACAACCACGCGGACAGCCGGTCGGTCCACTACGAGCAGTGGAACGAGGACACCAACGCGAACGGGCGCCTGGATCCAGGGGAGGACCACGACCTCGATGGCGTGCTGGATGTCGCCAACTTCCGAGACCCCGGCGCATGCGACGGGTTCGACCCCACGACGCAGCCACGGGAATACGATGGGTGCGTCGTCGAGAACATCATGAGCTGGTACGACCGGACGAGTGACACGCTCGTCCTGCGCCCGCTCTGGCCCATGGAGGAGCGCTGCGTCCATGCGGTGGTCCTCACTCGCCGGTTGACCGGCGAGGACGGGCGTTCGGTCCAGTCTCCGTTTGCTTCCGTCAATGCCCGCGATCAGACCGCGGACCTGCAGGAGGCCACCCCCCTCCTGTCCCGCTACGGACTGACGCTCGACGATGTTGCGTTCGCGTGGACCTTCCACACCGGCTCGATCACGAGCGGGTTGCGGTCAGCGCGCGAAGGACTCCACGGCCGGGGACCCTTCGCTTCGTGGGAACAGAGGTTTCCGGCCGAGGCGCTGCATTTCTGGACGCGTTCGGAGCTGGCTGCCGTGCTGGAGCAGGAAGCGTCCCCCGAGGTCGCGGACGATCGGTACCTTCCCGGCGGGTGTGCAGGCGCGGGCTTCACCTGGTTCTGGGACGAGGGCCAGGGAGAGTGGGATGCGAACCTGTGCGCCATCGAAGCGGACATGTCGACCATCTCGATGCTGACGTTCGCAACGTTCGAGGCCCCCAACCTCCTGGTGGACAAGGACGGCGACGCCACGCCGCAGTACGCCCACGAGCAGGATGAACGGTGGGATCTCGATCCGGTGGCCGGCACCGCAACGGCGGCGACCACGGAGATCCCGCTCTGGTGTGCACTCCCGTATGAGCGGGATGACGTCTCCTGCAGCGAGGGGAACCCGGAGGGCCAGCCCTGGTGCAAGCCGTTCCCTGTCGCGCTGTTCCTCCACGGGTATGGCTCGAATCGAAACGAGATGAGCTTGCACATGGGTCGTCACACCGCCATGGGCATGGCGGCCTGCGGGATGGACATGCCAGGACACGGCCTCAACAGGTGGCGGCAGGACCCGGAGGCTGCGGTGCCGCTGGCGCTCGCAACGGGCCAGATGCTCCGGTACGGCGTGCCGGAGTTCTCTGCCGTGCTGACCATCGGCAGAGACCGGGACCTCAACAACGACGGGTTTGCGGACAGCGGTGCCGACCAGTGGACTGCGGATGTCTTCCACACCCGGGACATGGTGCGGCAGGAGGCACTGGAGCACATGCAACTCGTGCGCATCCTCCGGAGCATCGACGGGCGACAGGCCGAAGACGGCACCGTGCTGGGGGATATCGACGGCGACGGAGCGCCCGACCTGGGCGGTCCCGAGAACACGATTGGCGCCTGGGGGATCTCGCTCGGGGGCATCGTCAGCGGGGTCCTGGCTGGCGCGGAGCCTGCGCTTGACGCCGTCTCGCCCAATGCAGGCGGAGGAGGTCTCACCGACATCTCGACGCGTGCATCCCTGGGCGGCGTTACCGACGCAGTGCTCGGGCCCATGGTCGGCCCGTTCATCGCGGGATGCCTGCCGATGGATGCGCACGACCGGGCGGTCAACGAAGGAGAAGGAAGCGACTGCGCGGTCGGGAGCGGCCTTCGGGCCGGCCCGTATCCTGCAGGCCAGCTGCGTCTGTTCCAGCTCGCCCATGATGCGGCGAAGATGAAGCTGTGGGAGTTCGGTGCCGTGTCTGGCGTCCAGCCCGGCGACCGCATCCGGCTCGAGAATCTCGTGAACGGAGAGGTGAAGGAGACCGTCGTGAACGAGCGAGGATGGTTCCGGCTGTCCGTGCCCTCGGATGCGCTTGATGCGATCGAGAAGCGGGTCGCCCTGGGAATGAGCGACGGACAGACGGCAGCGACCGCGACGGATCCGGAGGCGCTCGGCGATGCGCTGGTCCTGTCCATCCTCCGTGGAGAAGACGAACAGCGCATCCACACCGTAGACACGTTCATCGATGCGGTGACCTTCCAGGGCATCACGTACCCAGCAGGCTCGACGCTGGTGGCGCTCCAGCGTGGACTCGGACTCGATCGCAGCACGCCCGAACTCCGCCGCTTCACCGCCATCGCGCAGCACGCGGTGAACCCGGCCGACCCGGCGGCCTGGGCGCCCTTCATCCGCGAGACCCCGCTGGACACTGCCGGGGACCCAACGGCCCGGCCCGGTGGCGCGCGGACGCTGATCATGCCGACCGCCGGCGACAAGGTGGTGCCGGCCAACACGGGAATCGCCCACGCCCGGGCCGCGGGCCTGCTCGGGTCCTGGACCCGCGATCCAGAGAACCATGGCCCCGAGTCCGGATGGCGCGCCATCCATGCGCCGGATCCACGGTACGGGACGAGCATCGACCGCTGGCTGGTGGAGACCTGGACCGTGGAAGGAGATGCACAGCTCGAGCGCTTTCCCGACAACCCGGACGTGAAGGCCGTGGTCTTCGACCCGGACGATGCATCGGACGGCACTGCGCTGTTCTCCTGTGGGTACTCCGACTGGTCCGCCTTGATTGGAGAGAACAACTGCCCGGAGGAGCTCCGTGGGCAGGAGGTCTTCTTCCCCGTGCCAGGGCCCGGTCCCGGAGGGGCCCTCCGACAGGACAGCCCCCGCGGGGACGGCACCATGGATGGCTTTCGGCTCCCGCTGCTCCGGCCGGGTGGCCAGCACGGGATCTACAACGCGCAGTCCTTCCGGATGTTTGACGCGGACGCCTACGCGGTGAACCAGACGGTCCGGTTCCTGCGGTCCCGTGGCGGCACGCTGGACCATGAGGCCGGCTGCGACTGCTCCGCAGCGGGACTGCCGAACTTCACGTACAACGGCGAGCCGGAGGATCCGGGCCTCGAAGGCGGCTGCACGACGGACGACCTGCGCATCTGCGATGACGCGTGCAACGACGCATGGGGACTCTGGATTCCCGAGGAGGCCGCCTGCGAGCGTCCGTGAAGGCCCGCCGGGCACCCGGAGCGATGCCGGGTCACCGGGGCAGGAACCTCTGCCATGCGTCTCCCTCGGCGAGTTCCTTGAGGTGCGCATTCCGCTTCACGAGAAAACGCCGCATGTAGGCCTCCAGGAACAGCCACTCGGCGATGACGCCGAGGAATCCGAGAGGTGCCTCGAAAGCGAAGCGGTCTCGCATCCGGGTCAGGCCGTCGACGGTGTCGAACTCATGCCGATGATGCATCGATCGGAAGGCGCCCGACCGCATCTGGTCCGCGAAGACATGGGGACGCTCGAAAGCCACGATCTCCACGGTGAGCTGCTGTCGAACTCCGAAGTGGACCGCCGACCAGGTCACGGTCTCACCCAGGCCGATCAACCCGGAGGTCGTGCCCGCAACGGCCCGCTCGCCGGTCGTCGAGGCGGAGTCCACGTGCGCGTCGATGCTGCGGGACAGGTCGAAGACCCGTTCGATGGGGGCGTCGATGAAGGTCTCGAGGATGATCTCGGTCATGGCGTTGTTGCCGGCAGAGGGGGCCACAGCGGTTGGGTCAGGGCGCGTCCGTATCGGTCCGCGGAATGCGGGCAAGTGGCGGACCGTCCCGCCCGACAACAATGGGATGGAAATCTGCCACCCACAAGCCAGTATCGGTATCTCCGCCGAGGACATGCTCCCCGTAGGGCCAGATGCCCCAGGCTCCCCGGATGTCGGGACGGTCGATCGGGGCCATCGTGCGGTCGTTGGTCTCGATGTTGCCGATGAGCGCGGGTTCCCAGGGGTCCGAGACGTCGAGCACCCGAAGGCCGTCGTGGTACCAGGCGGCGAAGGCGTAGTCGCCCCACACGTGGACGTTGTGGATGCTGTTCGGCTCTTCCGACGGCCACGCAGCGATCGGCTCGATGTGGCTGAGGTCCATCGCGTCCCAGACCTCGAGGCGCCCGCCCACCACCTCGCGGGAGGTGAAGAAGAACTGGCCGTCCTCGGACGGCCAGAGGTTGTGGAACCCGATGTCGGTGGGTGCCTCATCGGGCCCGTGCGGGGGAGGGGCCCCGCCGGTGTCCGATGGGTCTCTCCGGTCCAGGTCATCGCTCGTCTGCAGCATCTGGACGACGGGCGCACCCGGGTCGGTGACATCCAGCTGGACCATGCCGAACGGGCCGACGACCCACGCCGTCCGCCCCCGCGCCACCACGTCGTGGAGCGCCCCCAGGAATCCCGGGCTCCAGGACCCGACGAGCATGGGCGATGCCGGCTCGGTGATGTCGTAGATCGCCACCCGCGGCTCGAACAGGCTGATCAGGTAGAGCAGCCCGTCCTCCACGTAGAGGTTGTGGACGCTTGCGTCGTCGCCGCCGATGGTCGCGATCTCCACGGGTCGGGTGGGGTCCGACAGGTCATGGATGCGGACGCCGACCCCTTCCCACGCCGCCCATCGTTCGTCTCCCGGCATGCAGACACAGTCGCTGGCGGAATAGAGGACGCCATCCTCGAGGTGCACGTCCCGGATCTCCGGCACGCCCGTGATCGTACCGAGCAGCGAAGGCGATGCTGGGTCGGAGATGTCGAGGATGGCCGCATCGACGGTGTCGTTGGTCCCTCCTGCCAGCACGGCCACGCTCCCCTCGCCAGCGACGTCCATGCCGCCGCGGAAGTCGTAGTTGCCGAGCGTGACCAGCCGGTTCTCTCCGGACCACTGCTGCAGGCGGATGTCCGCGCCGGTCCCATCGGGGAGGGTTGCGTCGAACCACACCTCGCCGACGCCGGGCAATTGGACCGTGAGGCTCGACTGCTGTGTGGACCACGCCTCCAGGAGGGTCCCGTCAGGTGCCCGTGCGCGGACCTGCACGGTCCGTCCGGCGGGGGATGCCCAGCGCAGTTCGAACCGGTCGCCGGGCTGCCACGTGGCGAAGCGGATGCCGTCGAACCGGGAGTCTGCCGGGGTGGAAGCGGAGGGGTCGTCGTCAGCGATGCCGACGTGCATGGGGCGTCCACAGGCGGCCAGCAGGAAAGAAGAGAGGAGGAAGAGGGTTTGACGGTGCATGTTCGGAGGTATCCCAACGGCCCCGGCCTCCCTACCCGGCTGCGGGTTTCGCCCCGGGTCCCGGGGTAGGGCGGCTCGGAGGTGCGGATGGAATGGACACGATTTGCCGGACTGGGTGTCGGCGTGCTCGCGATGGTGGGCCTCGGCACCGTGCTGGTCCGAAGCGGCTTCGCCGGTCGCTACGAAGAGCCCGCGTACAGCGTCTGCCTGCAGCAGGGTGAACTCGAGGTCCGGGACTACACGCCCCGACTGCTCGCGGAGGTCACGCTCACCGGAGACCGGAAGACGACGGCGGGCGACGGTTTCCGCATCCTGGCGTCGTACATCTTCTCGCGGGACACGCCGAGCGGCGAGCCCATCGGAATGACCGTTCCTGTCGGGCAGGTAAAGCAAGACGACGCGTGGCGCATGTGGTTCGTCCTCCCGTCCCGCTACACGCGGGAGACCCTGCCCCCGCCCAGCGATGACCGAATCCGCATCGTGGAGCAGCCGGCGGAGCGGATCGCCGTCCTCCGTCGTCGGGGGCGCATGGACAAGGCGGATTTCAGTGGCGAGGCGGCTCGTCTCGAGGACGCGGCGCGAGCGGCCGGATTGATCCCGACCGGGCCCGCCACCCTGGCGGTCTACAACGGACCGCTGACGCCGGGGCCCTTCCGTCGCAACGAGGTGCTGCTGCCGGTCGAGGACGCGGGAGACCTGCGCTGCGGTGCGGGCTCGACGCGTCGCTGATGGGGCGTGCAGTGGGGGACGGTGCGGCAGGGCTCTCGGACGTCACGGGCCTGCGATACTGTGCGGCCTCGCTGGGAGGCCCGTGAATCCTCGCCTACTGCTTGCCGTGCTGCTCGCGCTCACCCTGGTCCACATGTCCGGGTACGGTGCCTGCGTACAGGACGATGCCTTCATCTCGTTCCGGTACGCAGCGAACCTGCTGGACGGGCACGGCCTCGTCTACAACCCGGGGGAGCCGGTCGAGGGGTACACCAACTTCCTGTGGACCCTGCTCATCGCGGGCGCCATGGCGATGGGCGCGGGTCCGGTCATGGCAAGCGTCGTGGGTGGCATGGCGTCTGCGGTGGCCCTCGCGTGGGGCGGGCATCGGCTGGCAGACGACGCGGTTTCGTCGCCTTGGATCGGCCTGATCGTTCCCTGCTTCGTGGTGCTGGACACCGGCACGGCGCTGGAAGGGATGCAGGGACTCGAAACCGTCTTCTATGCGGCGCTCCTGACCTGGGCGCTGGTATGGACCGGCCGGGAGCTTCGGGATCCATCCGTTCCGCCCGTCTCCGCCCTGTTGCTGGGACTGGCTGCGCTGACCCGACCCGAGGGTGCTGTCATCTTCGGCTGTCTCGGCGTCGGTCGGCTCCTGCTCGCGGGCCGGCTCGAGAGGCGGCTGGTGGCGGGCATCGGGCTCTTCGCCTTGTTCGTGGGCGGTCATCTCGCCTTCCGATTGGCGTACTACGGCCAGCCCGTGCCCAATACGTTCTACGCGAAGGTCGGGGCAGAGTCTGCGCAGGTCCTTCGTGGGGGTACCTACCTGCTCGGATTCGCCCGGGCGCACATCGTGCTTGCGGCCTCCGGCCTTGCGGGCCTCGGACTGGTGCTCGTGCGCTGGCGTCGGACGGCGCCCATCCTGCGGATCGTCGCTGTCCTCTGTCTGCTCTACCTCCTGTACGTCGGCGCCGTGGGTGGTGACTTCAAGGCGACGTATCGGTTCGTCATCCCCGTGCTCGTGCCGCTTGCGGTGCTCGCGGCCCACGCCGTCGCGACCGTGGGAGGGCGCCGCGCCCGTGTTGGTGCCGCAGCCGTCGCGCTGGCTGCCCTGGCGGTCGATCTGCCGCGTCAGCTTCCGGCCGCCCGGGCCGCGGCCGGCGCCCGAATGCAGGACATGGACGACCGGCTGCTGATCGGTGCATGGATTCGCGCCAACATTCCCGCGGACGCCGTCCTCGCCATCCACAGTGCGGGGACGATCCCCTACGCGGCGGGCTTGCCGACGATCGACATGTGGGGTCTGTCCGACCCGACCATCGCCCGCCGCGAGGTCGAGGACATGGGCGCCGGGACGGCTGGCCATGAGAAGACCGACTATCGGTACACATTCGCGCAGGACCCCTATCTGTATCTGCCCGAAGAGCAGCTCCTCACCGATGCACCGGTACGCCTGCCCGTCCCCTCCGACTTTCCCGCCGACTTCGAGCAGCGGTACCGCCCGGCGACCGCAGTGGTGGGCAATCGACATCTCAACTTCTTCGTGCGTGCCACCGGACGCCCCTGAGCGCAGCCGTCCATCTTCCGGTCAGGACCAACGCTACGGAGGCGGAGCCGAGCCATCCACGGGGAGGATCAGCAGGGCCTCGGAGCGGGACGGCCGAACGGTGAACCGACTCTCGCTGCCGCTCGCATCGCTGGCGATCACATCGACGTCTTCGAGCGAACCGGAGACCGGCACGTCGACGCTCCCCGGTGCATCGAGCTCCACCGATTGCAGGGTGCCACCATCCCTGCCGACGAATCGCACCGTGATGGGCGGCACCCCTCCCTGTACGCGGGCGGTGACGTTCCATTCGGGACGGGCGCCCCCGGCATTCCCGCCTCCGGGTGCCCCGGCATCCGGCTCGGTCGAGGCGAAGAGCTGCGCCTGGGGAGAGCGCCTCGCGTCCGCGAACGCGCCCATGGCCAAGCCGTCGGTCGACACGCCCTCGCCGTCGAACGGGGCTTCCCTGCCCAGAAGGCGTTCGTCGGGCCATCCGGCCTCGACGAGGCCCTCTGCCACCGCCTCCGCCAGGACCCGGTGGCCCAGTGCGGTCGGGTGCATCTCGTCGAGGAACATCTCGCTGCCATCCGCGTCGGCAACGGCCTGGAATGCCTCGAGGAGCCGGATCACGGGCAGGCCGTGCCAGGCGGCCACCTTGGCCTGGGCGTCGAAGTACGGGTCCCATCCTGCCGTGCCGCGGAAACGCCGGGACACCAGGCCGTCGTTGGCGGGTGCGATGAACGCTGCGCCGACACCCCTCTCCCGGGCGTCGCGAACCATCTGGTCGAGGTTCTCGACATACCGTTCCAGGGGTACCCGGCGACTCCCGGACTCCGGCCACTCCGACGTGGTGGTCCACGAGACCATCCGCGCCTGGGATTCCGGCCGCATGCTGTCGATCCACGCTACCAGCAGCTTGTAGAAGGCGGAATGGCCGAGCACGCTCTGGTTGTAGACGGCGGCGGTCCGCAGCAGGTCTGCGTCGCGGAACCCATCGACGTTGTTGTCACTCCAGAGGTTGCCGATGATCAGCAGGGACGGCTCGAGGTCCCAGCCCTGCTCGTCCATCAGGAGCAGCGTCTGCTCGGTCGAGTAGCCGGGGATGGCACCATTGATGGGCTCGATCGTCATGCCGCGCTGTCGCAGGGATGCCGCCAGCTGCATCGGTAGGGTCTCCTCGTCCGCCACGCCATGCCCGAAGAACGTGGAGTCACCCACCACCATCACCCGCTCCGTGTCCGGAGCCCGAGGCCCTCCGGGCAGCGGTTCCCGGAGCCCGGATTCGCTGATGGTGGCCTTTGCACCCGCGTTGTCGCGCTCGCCCGGGGCCATCCCCCACAGCCGCGTGGGGTGGCCCACCATGATGACACCCTCCCGGGCTTCAGAGCGCCAGCGGGGGCCGTCAAGGTCCACGGTGCGGGCGGCGAACTCGGCACCCATGGCTGCGAGGCCGAAGAGCACGACGCTGGCGCCCAGCTTGAAGGCGACCGAGGGTTGGCCTCTGCGGGCGCGACGGCGGCGCCGGCGGCTCACGGTGTGGCCGGTCCGAGCGGTTCGAACCCATGGGCGCCGATGGTCACATCCGTGGAGCCTTGCGGCCCTTCGAGATGCCAGTGACCGTCCTGTCGGCTGCAGCGGACCGCGCGGGGGTCCTCCTCGTCGCCGAGCGTGCCGACCATGGCGAGCGCAACGCCCGCAGACAGCTCCGCCCGGAGTCCCACCATCGTACTGCGGGCGGCATCGCCGACCAGCACGACGGCGATGGGGGGCCCTCCCTGTTCCTCCAATGCGTCCACCAGGTCTGCAATCGAATCGGCGTCAAGCACCTCCGACCGGTACACGGGACCCCCGAAGACCGGTGCGATGGAGATGCCATCCGCTGTCGCCAGCACGACGCGCCGGTGGCGGGCAATTCGACCGACGAGGCCGGAGGCCACGGCCATCAGGTCCGCCGGTGCGGTGCGCCAGGAAGAGGGTCCGGCCGAGAGCGAGGGCGTGTGCGGTCCCAGCAAGCCGGGCTCGGGCTCCGGCTCGGGGATGTCTTCTTCGGACCGGCGCGAGTTGCTCAACCACAACCATCCAATGAGGACGAGTGCGAGAATGCCCACGCCGAGGCCGATAAAGAGCTGCGGGCTGGCGCCGGACGTCGTGTCCTTGGTGGATGGCGGCGGGGCGACGCTTGCCGGTGCGCCCGGAGAAGCGCCAGCGATGGGGGGACCCGTCGGCGTCGGTGGGGCGCCGCCATCTGAGGGGGCTACGCCGGCGGGTGCGCCGTCGACGGAGGGGGGGCCGTCAGGCTCGGCACCATCCATCGGCGTGCCGCCATCGATGGGTGCAGGAACGGGGCCGCTGCCTTCCGGTGCCGTGCTGATCGGCTCGCCGCCGTCGGGGGTCGTTCCGGGAGGCAGGGTAGCGGCAGTGGTCGGCGGTGCGACCGAACCCTCGGCGGTGGATGCCCGGGCCTGCACCGCCGCGCCGTCGAAGCGGAGGTCGAGGTCACGGGGTGCGTCGTTCCCGGTCCACGTGACGGAACCTGCCTCATAGGTGTCGCCGTCCACCGTCATCGTAACGGTGACGGTGTCTCCTGCAATCTCCGTGGTGGCCGCCCAGGTTTCGTCGCCGGCAGCCACATCGGGCGATTCTCCGTCGTCGCGGAGGGTGGTCTCGGCCGTGTCGCCGTCGGCATTGGTCAGCGTCACCGTCACGTCCCCATCCACGCCGGCCCCTGCAGCCTGCAGGCGGACGACCATGCGGGCCGCATGGGCAGGTGGGGTGATGCCGAGGATGCCGAAGAGAAGGAGTGCGCCGGGCAGCCAGCGCTGGGAAGACCGGGACATCGAGAGCCTGTACCTCATTGTGGGCGGAGGGTAGCACGGCCGCGCATCCTTGGGGCATCCCAGATGGGTCCCTGCGGTGCCGGCACGTGGCGTCAGATGTACGCTGTCTGGACCATTCCAGAGACATTCCCGCCCGGTGTCTGGCTCCCGTGGCCCGATCGCCAGGGACGCAATGGACCGATACGCGGCCCCCATGCCACGGGTCCCTCCCCATCTGCGCATGCCGCTGCACCTCCTGTTGGATCTGCTGGCGCTGGCTGTGGTCGGAATGGGCCTCTCCCGCGCACTGCCCCACCTGCCCGTGGGGGCGCATGCGACGGCGGAACATCTCAATGGTCCGGATGCCGGAGAGTGGGCCATCAACGCGCTCCTGGTGGCGGAAGGAAACCTCGGCTCGGTCGATCCCCACCGGATGCCCACCTTTCTGCTGCTCACCGCGGGTGCGCTGGAATTCGAGCCCGACGTCGCGCGGGCCGGGCACCTCGTCGACGTCGCCGCATGGGGAATGCTGCCCTTCGTCGTCTTCTTGCTGGGTCGCGCCACTGGCGGTCGGTTGGTGGGTCTCGCGGCGGCGTTCCTGACGCTCGGCAGCACACCCTTGATTCTGGCCGCGGCCCGGTATGGCGTCGATCCAGTCGTCGCGACCTGCCTGCCAATCGCAATGGTCGCCGTCGCACCGGCCCAGCGGTGGTGGCCCTGGGCGGGGGTTGCGGGCGGCCTGGCGGTGTTCGGTGCTGCCACCCACCTGACCGCGGTTCCGTACGTCGTGCCCCCGCTCCTGCTGCTGCTGGCCCGCGGACGGGACCCGCGCTCTGCGCCGTGGACGCGGGTTGCTGCGGTGGTGTCGTATGCCGCCGGTGTCGCCATCACCGCCGTGGTGGTGGAGCACCTTTTTGGATTGATCGACCTCCGACGGCTGTCCAGTGCCCTGTCCGAGGGCATCCACCGGCAGGGGGGCGTGCCGGTCGAGACGCTCACGCTCACCGATGCGGCACGGTCCACGCTCCTGGAGCGTCTCCCGGATGCGGGTGAGCGGATGCTGGCGAGCCTCTTCTCGCCGTTCTCCGCGCAGGGGCTCCCCCTGGCTGCGTCGATGGTGATGGTTCCCCTCGGCGTCCTGGGCATCGGGCTGGGCCAGACGCCCCCGGCGAGCCGGGACACCGAAGCCACGGCCCGCCGCCGATTGCCCGGGCTGCTGCGGTCCCGCCTCCGGCCGGCGACCCGCCGGTCATGGGAGCGGCGCTGGACCAACGCAGCGAACCGGCTGGCCGGGCACCCGCTGCGGTCGGCCCTCGTTCGGTATGGCCGCCACACCGATCTGGGCAGGGGGCTCTCACTGCTCGCATGCCTGGCGCCGGCGCCGCTGCTGGCGGTCGCCGGCGCAGAGGCCCGCTACACTGCGAACCTGCTCCCCCTTGCCGCGGTGTTGCTCGCGCGCGGGCTCGTCGCCCCACTTGGTCTGCTGGCGGGTGGGCTCCCGCTGCGTGCACCGTGGCGGCAGCGGAGCCTCGTCGCACTGGCGCTGGGCGCTGCAGGTGGTCTCCTCCTCGCGGCGAACGCCCTGCGCGCGCTGGATGAGGGGATCCAGAGCCTTCCCCGACCCGACCCGGTGGCCGTGGGCGCGAGGGAGCTTGCCCTGGCCGTAGAGGCAGCGTTCCCGGAAGCGGGCGGTGTGGCGACGCCCGTGCGCGAGGCTGCCGCGCACATGGGCAGACCCTACTGCCCTCGCGCGTCATGCACTGCCCAGCGGGATGTGGCGGGCATCATGCGATGCATCCACGAGCTGCGCGTCCAGTGCAGCGGAACCGGCGACATTCCCCTCGTCTGGTTCCGTCGAGGACCAGTCGGAATGGGAGATGACGCGCTGGCCCAGGAGGTGGGCCGGTGGGCAGCCGCCCACTACCGGGTGGTGGCGGAGTTCGAGACGGCAGCCTTCGATGCAGTGCTCATCTCGGTCCCGCGGACGGCACCCGAATGGGAGCCGTCGCCGGAGCTACCGGCGTCCATCGTGACTCCGCCGGGCGGAGCAGGTTCGGGCTTGTCGCCCCTACCCCCGCTGTAGCAGCGGAGACGCGCCCGCAGGCGGGGACGACGACACCACGACCAGCGGGCTGCCTTGCGTCGCCTTCTGCAACGCGGCCAGGGCACCCGGCGGTGGTTGGGAGGCCAGGATGGCGACCGGTCTGCCCCGCCCGACGAGTGCGCGCATGGCCGCTGCGACGTCGCCAGGATCGCCGCTGTCCGCAGCGAACACGGGTGCCCCTGGAGGCACCTCCACGGTTCCACCAGCGAGGAGCACGCGGTGGTCGGCGAGCAGCAGATCCAGGGCCTCCGCCACAGCCCGCGCGTCCGCGGGCACCCACAACGTCCGTCCCCCCATCGGGGAGCGCAGGGTCGCAAGCGCCTTCGGTGCCGTGCGCCACCGTCGCAGTCCGACGGACAGGGCGAGGCCCCAGCCAAGGGCAGCGACAGCCCAGGACCAGGTGCCCTGGACGCTGCCCGGCGCGGCCCCGGCTGCGTCCACCGGGGCCTCGACGGACGGATCGATCAGGGCCTCTGTCTGGACGAATCCCCCCTTGGTGTCCAGGAGGAGATCGACCTCTGCCAGCGCACCCGTGGGCAGCTCGATCGTGCCGGAGGCGCGTTCCGTATCGCCGGCCTTGACGATGAGGTCGGCGTTGCCCGATGGGTTGGAGGTGCTGAACACGCCCGACCAGATGCCGTCTGCCGCAATGGCGTCGGGCGTCTGCCCATCGTCTCGAAGCGCAACGCCGCCGCCATCGATGAAGATTCGCACGGGCTGCTCCAGCTCCCTGCCGGGAGCCGTGACGCGGATGAGGGTCGGCTCGGCGAGGGCCGGAGCGATCAGCAGCAGGAGCAGCAGCATGGGCACACCCTACCCGAGGGCTCCGCCGAGGTGTATCGTCGCCGGGGATCCCGCCCCCCAGGTGCCATCGCCCGCCCCTCGACCAGATTCCGCGCCCGGCGCCCCGGCCGCAGACGCCGCCAGGGGGTGACGTCATCCGTACCTGCATGGAGCGGCGGGATGTTGGTCGTGGGTGCCTTGGTCATTGCGATCTCGACTGCCGTGGCGGCCGTTCCCAAGGCAGATCACACCACGTCGTGGGTGCTGGATCTCATCACGGTCGTGCCGTTGGATCAGCTTCACGAGCCCTTCTGGCAGCCCCCGCCCCTGTCGATCTGGAGCTTCCGTCCGGTCAGCGTGCTCCTCATGCGAGCGTCCGCGGCGCTCCTCGATGGTGCCCTCGTGCCCGGATGGTGGATGGCCGTGAAGACCGCGCTGGGAAGCCTCGCTCTGGCGGCTGCGTCGGTGGGCTTCCTGCGCGCGCATGGCCTCGCTCGCGAGGCCCCTCTCGCCGCGGTGGGGTGCCTTGCCCTGTCTCCAACGCTGTTCTCGCTGTGGTACCTCACGGAGCTGGACCACCTGACGGCGGCCGCAACGCTTGGGGGGCTGGCGGCGCTCCGTCTCGGTCGGCGTCCCCTGCACCTCGCCCTCGCGGCCCTTGGGCTGGCAACCGCCGTCCTGACCAAGGAGTCGAGCGCGCTGGTCTGCTTTGCCTTCCTCGCTGGGGGGGGAGCCGTCGCCGCCCTGTCCGGGAGTCGCGCCCTGGCGCTCCGATACGGGGTCGCCTTGGCGCTCCTGGGTGCACCATGGCTGGTCTCGGTGAGCGCCATGATGGGGTCGGCCCAGTCTGCGCTTGGGGCCACACCACTCTCCGGCAGGCTGCCGCTGCTGGAGCACAATCTCGTCCAGTTCGGGTACCTGGCGACGCCGGCCGGGGCGGTGGCGGTCGCCATGGGTTTCGTCCGTCGATTCCCCGGGTACGCCGGTCGCCTGGCTCCGCTGGCAGGAGTCGTGCTTCTGGTCGGTCTGCCACTGCTGACCGTCACCAACCACTATGAGACGGTCTACCATCACAGCCGATGGGCGGGGACCGCACTCGCGCTGCTGCTCATGACCGGCCTCGTAGCGACGGGGATCCGCCGGGATGCAAGTGGACGCCACGCCGGGCCTGCCACCGCAGCCGTGAGCGTCCTGGCCACATTCGTGACCATCGATGTCGCCCTGTTGGCGTCTTCCAGCCCCCGCGAAGACATGGCGGCGCGGATCTTCCTTCCCACGGCCCCGCTGGTCCTGGCGCTGGCCATGTCCGCGCTGCGGGAGGCCTGGGGTCGCATCGAGGCACCCTGGGAGAAGCCTCCGCTGCTGATTCTGGGCGTGGCCCTCGCCTGGGCGCCGATTGCCCACCTCTTCAACACCTGTGCGGAGTGGACCGCGCGGCATCCCGTGGAGATGGCGGGTCGTTCGGCCCTCATCGCCGCCGCCCCTGATGGCGCACCCGTGCTCTTCAACCACTTCCAGAACCCGGTCGGTCCGGAGGAGCTGGCCGCAATGGCCGGCCGGGACGTCGAGCTGCGGCCCGTGCCCATCACGGCCTGGCTGCGGACGGCAGCGCTGCCGGACGAGCACTACGCCTGGAGTGACCAGGATGCCAGTCTGGAGGCGGCCTTCGACCGGGGTGAGCCCATATTCCTGTTCTGGCAGGCCGCGCGAGCCGAGGTCGAGCCCGCGGCGGGTGCGGTGCTGGCTGGAGATCTGGCGTGGATCCGGCGCCCGATGGGGGCGCTGACGGGTGGAGAAGACATGGGCGCGGGCAATACGGTCCTCCCAGAGCACTCCTTCATCGAAGACGTCACCCTGGTGACGTACCGCCCCGGACCGACGCCGCTGGAGGTGTTGGCCGCCCGCGTCGGCACGCCCATGTTTGCGCAGGCAGGCGGCTATGGCCTGGTGCCCCTGAACCTGCTCGACCTGCCGCGCAGGGTGCTCTCCGGGGTTCCCTGGTGGGTGCCGATGCGCGCGGAGGTGACCCTGTGGCGTCTGCAGCGGGAGGCATCATGACGGAGCGCCGCTGGAGCGTCGCTGGCGTGCTCCTCTTCGGCATCGTCCTCGCCCTTGCGGGTTCGCGGCTCCGGGTCGCGCTGGGGCCACCTGCAGCCGACCGGTCCGTCCGCGGGCTCGGCGTCGACGCGCAGGCTGCGGCGGACCGGGTGCGTACGGCCGCGGACCCGGCCCGGCAGGCTGCCATGCTCGCCCAAGGGGATCCGATGCTGGCGACCGTGCTGGCGCTCGACCTGGGCTCGCTGCCGATGGAGGCTCGCCCGGCCGTGGCGATGGCTGCCATGGATCCGGACCTTCGCGATGCACTGATGGCGGAGGCCGGCATGTCCGCGGATGCCCTTGCCCGGACGCTGTGGGGTGCGGCTCCGCAGGGCACCGGCCCCCTGCATGCCCTGGGATCGCTCCTCGACCACACCGATGAGGGGCTTGCGAGTGGCGCAGCCCGAATCGCTTGCACCCTTCCGCCGTCGCGAGCTGTCGAGGTCGGACAACAGCCCCGTTCGGGGCTTCGCGGACAGGGCCTCGCGTTGGTGGTGGCGGGCTGCGGCCGGAGTCGGACGGAATCGCTGGCCGCACTGCTGCCGCTGCTGGAGAGAGAAGGGCCGTTGGCGGCGGTCGCGGCCCTGGAACTGGCCCGGCTGGGCGATCCTGCCGCGCTGGATGCGCTCCGGGCTGTCGCGGAAGCCGACCCACAGGGTGCGCGCGGCCTCGCCGCAGCCTACGGCGTGGCCGTGCTCTCTGAGAGCTCTGCCAGTGCGATCCAGTCCGTGCCTCGCCGGTAGACCACCCGGGGCACAGCGCGCAGGCCAGCGGGCAGGTTGGCCGTTTCGTCGAGCGACGACATCACCAGCCAGCGTCGTCCATCGTGGTTCCATGCGCTGCGGTCCCAGGGTGCCGGCCAGGGCTGCCAGGGCCGCTCCGACCGGAGCACCACGGGGCCTGTCGCAAACGTTGCGACCACCATCGCGTCGGAATCGGTTTGGTCGAGCAGGGCCGCGATGGCCTGCTCTCCGAGCTCCGTTCGTTCGAGCCCGGGTTCGAGACGGAAGGCGGGGGCGGTCACGATCGACCCTGCGGCCACGAGGACGCTGGCCAGGCCCGCGAGCCCCGCCCTGCGGTCCCGGGGGACGAGGTCCGCCAGGGCGCATGCGCCGGCGCCCGCCAGGATGAGCCCCGCTGCAAGGGGTGCCTGCAGGTTGGACAGCGGCAGCGCCGCGTTCCGGGCCTGGAAGATGAAGAGCGCAGCGAGCTGGGGGGCGCTCGCGCCCAGCAATGCCGCCAGCACCCACCGGCCCTCTCGGTGTCCTGCAGCACGGATCAGACCCAGACCCGCGAGCACCCACACCGGCAGGCCCTGGGCGCCGCCGAGTGCACCGCCCAGCCAGCGGAGCGCTCCGCCCAGATCGATGTCCACGAGTCGGCCCGATGCTCCCCCCGCTTCCCGGGCCCGCGCGCGCATGGGCGGCTCGACGATTCCCAGCCCGAAGAGCTGCTTGGCCCACTCGAGCGGCACAGCTTCGGCCAGCGCCAGGACGTGCCCCTCCCAGAGACGGGTGGACCCGATCGCACCCGAGGACCACACACCGGCGCCGAGGGTCAGCGTGACGCCGACCCCGAGCCCCAGCACGGCGGAGCGCCCGCGCCCGCGGTGCAGCGCCCCCACCATCAGCGGCATCGCCGCCACCCCCGCCCATGCCTCGGGACGAAAGAGTGGACCAAGGCCAGCCAGCATGCCCGCCGCAAACAGCAGTCGGGGTTCGGTGCGCAGCGCAAGCGTCCATGCTGCGAGTCCGAGCAGCAGGGCGGGCGCCCGGGCATCCGGTACCAGCGCCCAGCCAGCCAGCGCAGGCGTGCACGCGAACAGTGCCACGGTCCCCAGCCGTCCCGGTCCGCCGGCCAGCCGCCGTCCCAGTTCGCCCACCGGGATGGCACACAGACCAAATGCCGCGATGCAGACGAGACCCAGCGCCATGACGGGATGCATGAGCAGCGAGAGCGGACCGACCAGCAGCGCCAGGCCGGGAGGGCGGAAACCGCCATCGACGGCGATGCAGTCCAGTGGCCCGCCGTGGAGTCCCCACAGGCACCGGGCCGCCCAGGCGGCCTCCCATCCGTCGGGCGTGGCGGCCACATCCCCCTGGAGCAGGACGAGCAGCATGACCAGCGCAGGCAGCGCCGCACGCATGGGGGCGGGCAGGTCGGGGAAGGCACTCACGGCGCGAGTCTACGTTAGGACGGCGGCGGCGCGGCGCCCAACCCGCGCAGGGAGGCAGCATGCAGGGTGACGGCGCGGACATCGTCGAACATTTCACTGCGCGGGCAGACCAATACGACCGGTCCAGCCGCTGGTGCACCGACGCAGAGCTGCTGGATGCAATCTACGCCTCCGCGTCCGTGGACGCCTCGTCTACGGTGCTCGACCTCGCGTGCGGCACCGGTCTGGTGTCGCGTCGCTTCCACGGTCGGGTGGCAGAGCTCGTCGGTCTGGACGTCACCCCGGCCATGGCCGCGCAGGCACGGCCCGCCCTCGACCGCTTCGTGCTGGCCGACGCCACCCGGATTCCCCTGGCGGATGATCTCTTCGACGCGGTCGTCTGCCGGCAGGGTCTCCAGTTCATGGATCTCGACCGGGTCCTGCCCGAGCTGCGTCGCGTCCTCAGGCCCGGTGGCCGGTTGGTCACGGCCGATCTGCATGCGTACGGTCCCGAGGACCGGGATGAGTATTTCGAAGTGTTGCGGCTGCGAAACCCGGCCCGACGGAACTTCTTCGTGGCAGGGGACATGGCGGCGCGATTGACGGCGGCCGGCTTCTCCCAGGTTACCTCGGAGGCCTACATCTCCGAAGAAGATGTCGGCGCCTGGGCGGACAATGGCGCCATCGCGGATGCAAGGCAGCAGGGCATCCGGGCTGTGTATGAGCAGGGTTCAGCGGCATTCCTTCGGCTGCACGGGGCACAGGTGGCCCCGGAACGCATCCTCGACCGGATGCGGTTCGAGATCAGCCGCGGCCTCGCCTGAGGGGGGTCGCCCGTCGGCCCACATTCCGAGCGGTGCGGTCGCGTGCCTCAGGGCCAGACCGGCGGAGCGCTGCCTCGGCCGAGATCGACCTCGGCGGCCTGTGCCTGCAGCGTCTCCAGCGTGATGGCGAGGATGGTTGCCGCCTGGTCGGCCGTCAGTTCATGGGCCCGCGCGAGCGCCAGCAGCGTCAGCACGCGGTCGCGCCGGGGCATATGGGTCCAGGGGTCGGCGGACGGCACGGATGCGGGCACCGAAGTCGCCGAGCCGTATTCCTGCTGGAGCACCATGCTCAGCCACCAGAGGTCGCCCTCCACGTCGACCAGTCGACCTGGGACGGGAATGACCTCGGGTGCGGTCATGGCCATGCGGTGTCCGGTCGCCCGCTGCTCGGCGGTAAGGACACTGGCCACGCGGCTGGGCCACAGCTCGGACATGGCGTGCAGGCGGAGGACCGCCGCCGTTCCTGTCTCGTCCGCATGCCCCTCGCCCACCGGGGTCGCAGTCCCCGATGCCACCAGGCCGGCCTGGTCCCGCAGTCCCAGCAGCCACTCGTAGACCGGGGGAGCCGTGCCCGAGAACCACAGCGCGGACACCCCGAGGGCCAACGCACCCGACACCCAGCGCTTCACTGGAGCACCTGGACGAGGGTGACCTCGATCGAGGCCGTTCCGTCGCTCTCCAGCCTGGCCCCTCCGGACTCCAGCGTGCCTTGCTGGAAGGTCCAGTGGGTCGGGTCGATGGAGAGCGGCACGCGACGGTCGCCGTCCACGAGGAAGACGGGGTCGCCCGAGCGCTGTCGTGCCCAGAAGCTCACCTGGCGACCCCCGGCCGACCACACGGGCACCGAGACGCCCTCGGTGAGCTCGACGGTCAGCATGTATCGAAGCGCGTCCATGGGGAAGTCGACATCGATGACATTTGCGCCGTCGAAGGTCCACACGCGGCTCTCGTCTGGCCGGTCTGGGAGCGCGTAGACGTCTCCGTCGGCGTCGGACAGGACCGGCTCGCCGAGGACGGCGGGGAGCATGCCCATCGCAGGCTCGACCACCAGGTCACCGCGGGCATCGCCGGCCAGACTGAGCAGGTCTGCCTCCACGCGCCTTCGGACGACCAGATAGCGGAAGCCGTCGTCCCGCAGGGCCCGCAGGTCTGCGCCGGTGAAGCGGTAGGGCGGCCGGGAGCGTCCCAGATCCACGAGGTCAGCCAGGAATCCGTTCGACTCGACATAGCGTCGGAAGGCGAGCAGATCGTCCCGTCGGATGAGCTGGTTGCAGTTGAGCACCGGGTGCTTGTGGCGGGTCTGGTTGTACTGGTAGCGAGCGTTGGCGACCGTGGTGGGCTGGAAGAGGAGTGGCACCTCCACGACGGCGCCTTCGGGCAGCTCCGATAGCGCACCGTACAGCGCTGGGATCCGTGCATCTGCCATGGGCCGGGATGCGGGCCTGTCCCCCGACCACAGGGGCTGGCTGACCGCGAGCACCGTCAGCGCGGCTGCGCCGATGGCCACCCATCGGCGGCCCAGTTCTGCGCGCACCGCCGCGGCGCCCACTGCGCCCATGGCGGCCAGACAGGTGAGGGCGATGACGCCGATGCGGTAGGGCCGATAGGCCTTCGAGAAGAAAGGCAGGTACTGATAGGCGTAGAAGTAGGGCAGCGGGACGTCACCGGACCACGCGTCCATGGGAGGCCGGTCATCAAGGGCCAGGAAGGGGCCGAGCGTGAGGACCGTGGCCCCGGCGGCGACCCCCGCCCATCCCCAGGCCCGCCTGCGGCCGGCAGCCAGGCCGAACAGTCCGACCGCGAACGCCACGCGACCCGGTGTCGACTCCAGGGGGTTCACCGTGAATCGGGCAACGAGGAGCGAGCCGAGCTTCGTGGCGTTGCGGAACACCTGGAGTGCATCGACCTCCTCTGCGCGTGCCATCGTCAGTTCGTCCAGGGGCGCCGTGCCATTGGTGATCCGGTCCACGCGGGTCCACGTGTCCGGGTCCTGGAACAGCTCGGCGCTGATGGGCGGTCGGGTGGGTGTCTCCTGCCGCACCATGGGGATCAGCGGTGCGTTGGACAGCGCGGCCGCCCCCATGGCCAGCACCATCCATGCGACCGCTCTTCGTCGGCCTGCAGCCAGCTGCCAGGCCACGATCCCCAGCCCGAGCATCCC
>JAYYRS010000354.1:0-4417 GCA_036126975.1 Myxococcota bacterium | reverse complement strand
GCTCCAGAAGGGGTCGTCCGTCCGCTCCGTCCGTCGGCGGCTGACGCGCGTGAAGCCCGGCGCCTTGAAGGCGACCTTCGACTGCATGTGTGTCACCAGCGCAGGAGGCGGCGGAACGTAGGCTGCGAGGCCGGTGATCTTCCCTTCGTGGCGGTTCGGCCTGAAGCCCAGCAGCTGGGTCACCCGGCTGTAGAACGAGTTCACGCTCGCGAGGCCGCTCTGGCGCCAGAGCCGATCGAGCTGTCCGTCTCGTCCAAGGGACGCTGTCGCGGTGGTGCCGTCGCCCCTTGCGTCGACGGTCAGCACCAGGCAGTGGTCGTGGGGCTGTGTCCGGTAGGCACCCTCGGCGTGGGCCCGATGGTGGTCCATCACGCGAATGTGTGCCTGGGTGAAGGGCCGACCTGCTCGAAGTTTTCGTTCGAGCAGGCGCGTCGACGCATCGACTTCGACCGTGTGGAGGCCCGTCGCCTTGAGCGCGGACTGGTAGACCACATAGGCATGCAGGAGCGGGGAGAACTGGCCGCCCTCCCTCGCGCCATGGTGGAGCCCAGGCAGGGCCCGGAGGAAGGTGGACGGAGTGAACCCTGTCCCGATGACGATCTGGTCGACCTCCCGCTCCGTGACGCCTGCGGCCGCCAGGGCCGCATCGATTGCCCCCCAGGGGAATGCACCCGAGTTCTTGACGCGGTCGATCCGCTCCTGGTTCACGGCGCTCATCAGGCGGCCGTCAATGACCACGGCCGCACCGCTGTCGTGATTGTCCGCGATGCCGAGCACGATCATGGCGGCAGAGTAACCGCCGGGGGGCGCATGCGGTCAGCGTCGTTTGCGGACGCAACGGACCCGGTTCTTGTGCTCCCAGTCGATCCGCCACCCAGGCAGCCGGGGGAGGAAACGCTCAGGCGGCGGGTCCTTGCGTGGTCCTCGCTGGTGCAGGACCGCGATGCGGCGCGCTGCGTCGTATGTGATCCGGTAGCTTGCATCCCCGATCTGGAGCACCGGGGGATATTCCCGGTCGAGCGCGTCCCGCTCCCAGGACGGGAGTGCGGAAGGGAGGAGGTCGTCGGTCTCGATCAACTGCAGTTCGTCGGGATCCTCCAGCCCGAGTTCCTCCAGACGATGCAGAAGCCAGGCGGACGGCGGCGCCGGGAGCGGCGCGTCGAGCAGGCCGGCCTGGAGAGCCATGCGCTCCAGGCGTTCCTGCAGGGTGATGGCGGCACCCTTGTACAGGCGACCGGCGAGTATCAGGTCTCGGATTGTTTCTCGGAGCATTCCCCCTGCAGGGCGGACCTCCTCGGTCGCCAGCACCTTGCCTGCGTGGACGATCTCGACGCGCGCAATGACCCTCCCTCTCTCGAGCAGGGGGGCCGCGAGCCGGCGTCGGCCGATGCCCGCCTCGGTCAGCCAGGGCGCGGGGACCGGCATGGCGGCGGTGATGACGAGGGGGTTCTTCCGATGGGAGACCGTGAGTGCAAGGCTGTTGAGCACCAGCAGGGCATCGGTCTTGTCTGCATCGACCGCGGAGGCACGTCCGAGCTCCAGCTCCGTGCCCCCGTTGGACCAGGCGACCCCCTGCCTGCGGCGGCGCGCGACATGGGCCGCGTCGGGCCAGGCGGCCAGGAGGACAGCGGCGAGCGCACGCCGATCGAGCGGGGTGGGCCCGAGGGGCGGGGGGTCGGTGTCGAGCACCCGCCAGAGACGCCGCGCGTTCATCCGGGCTTCATCGAGGGCCGTCCGGTCGAGCGCGTGTCGGCCGGGTTCGCCTTCGGTGACGGCGCGGATGAGACCCACGGCATCGCATCCAACAGCTCTCAGGTCGTCCTCGGGGTCCGGCGGCCGCGCGCGGAACAGCCGGCGGGTCCCGGCGAGCGCGGCGACGAGGGGCACCACGGTGGAGGAGAGCCCCCGTTCGTGTCCCTCGACGAGCAGGCGTCCGAGACGGGCATCGAGGGGAAGCCCGAAGAGCCGCATCCCGCGCGGCGTGATGGCATGGTCGGGGTCGATGGCGCCCAGGAGACGCAGGTGCTCCCGAGCGGTGTCCACGGCGTGGGCCCGGGGCGGGTCCAGGAACGGCAGGTCCAGGGCCGGTCGTCCGCAGGCAGCGCTGGCGAGCACGAGGGGGGCCAGACCCTCTCGATGGATCTCGGGCGGGGTTCGAGGGGAGAGGCGCGTCTCCGGCGACCAGAGTGCGATGGCGACACCCGGTCCCAGTCGCCCGGCCCGGCCCGCTCGCTGGGCGGCGCTGTCCTCCGCGATGGGAAGGAGTGACAGGTGACCCCGACCCTTCCGGTACCGCGTCCGGCGGACCAGGCCGCTGTCGATGACCACGCCGATGCGTGGCACGGTGAGAGAGGTCTCGGCAACGTTGGTGGCCAACACCACACGCCGCCGCGGACCGGATTCGAAGATGCGTCCCTGTTCCTCAAGACGCAACCCACCATGCAGTGCGAGCACATCGAGGTCGAGGGTCTGCAGCGCCGATCGTGTCTCTCGGATCTCGGCCTTGCCCGGCAGAAAGACCAGGATGTCGCCCGGGAGTTCCGCTGCCGCCTCGACCGCGCCGCGCACCCGACGGGCGAGCTCACGCCCTTCGGGCCCCCGACTGCCCTGCGGCAGGAAGCGGCGCTCCACCTCGAAAATCCTCCCAGGGGCGTGGATGTGTCGCCCGCCGATGTGTGCCGCGATCCGATCCGCGGCGAGGGTGGCGCTCATCACCACGAGCCGAGCCTCCTGCGCGAGAAGCAGCGCGAGAAGGAGGTCGAGTTCGAGGCTTCGCTCGTGGAACTCATCGAGGACCACGGTCGCGTACCGTTCGATGTCGCCAGTCCGGAGGAGACGCAGCGCGACGCCCGGCGTGACGAACACGATGCGCGGCGTCCGCCCGATCCGTCGTTCATCGCGCACGATCCAGCCGACATCGGAGCCTGGATTCGTGCCCTCGAGCGCAGCCACGCGGGTCCCAAGAGCGCGACAGGCGACCCGCCGAGGCTCGACCACGAGCACGGGCCCGCGGTCCGACAGCCAGCGTGGGACCGCGGTCGACTTTCCCGCGCCCGTCGGGGCGGAGAACACGACCGGGCCTGCGTCGAGTGCATCCTCGAATTCGGGGCGGGCGGCTTCGACGGGGAGGGCGAGGTCGGCGGTCATGGGGCCTGCTATCGGGCGGGTCCCGGCTCCGGGCGATACGGCGGCAGGGGACGGGTGGAGGAGACCCCATGTTGGCGTCGTTTCGGGGACGGGTGTGCATCTTGACGGGGGCGACCGGTGGGATCGGGTCGGCCCTGGCCCAGGCGCTCGCGAAGGACGGACTGCGGCTCGCGCTGGTTGCCCGGAGAGCAGGGGAACTGGAGACGCTCGCACAGGAGATCATTGCGGCGGGCGGCGAGGCACGGGCGTACCCCACGGACCTCCTCGATGCGGCCGCCACGGCCGCCATGGTCGCCGAAGTGCAGGCAGACCTCGGGCCGGTCGGCGTGCTCATCAACAACGCTGGGGTCGAGACCTTCCAGCACTTCCATGAAGCGGATCCCGACGGCATGGCCCGCGCCGTGGCCCTGAACCTCACGGCCCCGCTCCTGCTGACGCGCCTTGTGCTCCCGGACATGCTCTCCACGGATGGCGCGGTGGTGAGCCTTGCATCGACGGCGGGTCTCTTTGGAACGCCGCACGGTGCTGTATACGCGGCAACCAAGGCGGCGGTCATCGCCATGAACCGCTCGTTGCGGATGGAATATCGCGGAGCGCCGGTCCGGTTCACCGCCGTGAGCCCTGGATTCGTCCATGGCGCAGGCATGCATGAGCTGCACAAGCAGGAGGTTGGGGCGGCGCCGGCTGCGGTGGGAGGGACCACCATCGCTGCGGTCGTGTCGGCGGTGCGCGACGCACTCCGCCGGGACCGGGTCGAGGTCGTCGTCAACTCCTCGCCGCTGCGTCCGCTGGTGGCGCTCGCCCATCTCCTGCCGGGATGGGGTGTGGTCGCGACGAGGATGCTCACGGGCGCATACATGCGGGCCATCGCGAATGCGCGGCAGGGCCGCTGACATCGGAGTCGGCGCAGCAGGAGCGGCCGGAAGCACAGACGCCTTGCAGACGAGGCGGACCGGATGACGCCGGGTCCACCGGGCCCCGCCTGCACCGCTCGTCTCCCAGCACGGCTCGACACGAGACGCCAGCAGGACTAGGGAGCGCCGTGACCGATGTGAGCCATCGCCCCGCTGCGCTGAACGTCCTGATGCTGGGCGCCTCTGCAGTGGTCGTCATCGCGGGCCTGAAGGCGGCCGGGCAGATCATCCTCCCCGTGCTGTTCTCCGCATTTCTCGCGATCCTGTGCGAGCCGGCGGTCCGGGGACTGGTCCGCGTACGGGTTCCGCGCGTCCTTGCCGTCTTCCTGGTGATGATCCTGGCGACGGGGGCGTTG
>JAYYRS010000353.1:0-6599 GCA_036126975.1 Myxococcota bacterium | reverse complement strand
GAGCGCCCCGGAGGCCGGCTGACGGAGGCAGCGACCACGCGGTTCGGACCTCCGACCCAGCTGCCCGGTGGCTGGCAGCTCTGGGTCCCGCGGGACTGAGCGGCCTCGCAACCGCGACGGGCCCCCGCTTCCTGATAGCCTCGTGCTCGGGAGTACCGATGGACGTCTCTGCAACGGCAGACCAGGGGTTCAGCGTGCCGGCCAGCCCCGATGCGGCCTTCGCGCTGGTGGCGGATGTCCCGGACTCGGTGTCCCACTTTCCCGGAATCGACGGCTTCGAAGCCGCTGGTCCGGATGCCTGGCGATGGACCCTGGCCACGCTCGGCTCGGGGAGACTCCAGCTGCAGACGGTCTACACCTGTCGCTACTCCCGCGACGCCCAGGCGCGGACCGTGCGCTGGGTCGCCGCGGATGCCCCCTCCGACAACGCGCGGGTGGAGGGGACATGGACGATCACGCCCGAGGGCACCGGAACCCGGCTGCGACTGACCAACACATTGACGATCGACGTTCCGGTCCCGCGCGTGATGCGTCGCCCAGCAGAAGCGCTGGTGAGCCATGAAAACAACCGCCTCATCGCCGAATACATCGACAATCTGAAGACCACGCTCAGCGGCGGCGACGGCCGGGTGCGCTGAACACTACCGGCCGCATCCTTCCGTCCACGCCTCGACCCGGCTCGCCGGCAGCTCGGGGTGCAGAGGCACCAGCCCATCATAGGCCCCCCCGAGCCGGGGCAGAGGCCGTCCGCGGTTCGCGCGGGCGGTGCACAGTGTCTCCAACCAGTCCTTCACGGCCGCCTGGGTTCCCGCGAGGACGCGGTGTCGGTCTCCCTCGTGCAGCACGGCCAGTCCGGAGGGGAGCGTCGACATGTCTGCACGTTCTCCAGAAACGATCAGCGCGATCTCGCCCCCCACGTCGAGTGGACCTTCTCCCCGGAGATGGAGATCAAGCAGTGCTGCGCCTGGCTCCACGGCCGGGCTGCTCGAAAGCCATGCGCCATCGACCACAAGGGGACGCTCCGGGTGGGCGGCGAGACGGGGTGTCACCTGCGAGAGCAGTCCGTGCGTGCCCGGCCGTCGCCCCTGGGCCGGCCGCTGGACAGGGTCTTCTGGCCAGGTCAGCAGCGGGAACAGCATGACCAGCCAGCCCGTTCCCATACGAGGGAGGCAGGCGCCCGCGAGCCCGAGCAGGGCTGGGGCGAACAACATGCGCAGATGGTGATCGCGCACGTATCCAAGCCACCCGCCCATCAGGAGCACGAGGCCGACACTCGCCAGGGTCGCCACCGCGAGCCGGCGGCGTGCCGGCATCCAGAGCCCGGCGGCCAACCCGATGGCACCCAGCGCTGCCCCGGCGCCTTCCGTGTCCACCCATCCCACGAGCGCGGGCAGTGGATTCACCGGTCCGCCGTCCCCGACCCCGACCGGCTGCGCCGCCAATGCGGACAGGTGGGGCACCAGCAACGCGGGGCCCACGAGGGCTCGGAGCGATCGGCGCTCCCAGGGCAGCGCGAGCAGCAGTGGTGCAACGCCCAGTGCCAGGGGATGGTTGTGCACCGCGCCCATGAAGGCGAACCCGGCAAGCATGGGCCTGCGCACGACCACCGCGAGCGCGAGACCTGCCACCCATGCGGGCGACAGATAGGTCTCGGCGCCGCTGGTCGCAGTGTCGAGCAGGCCGGGGCTGAGCGCAAGCGCGCAGCCCGCCACTGCCGCCGGAATCGGGCCACCACCCGCCCGGTAGATACCGACAACGGCGAGAGGCGCCACGATGGCGTGCATCACGAAGAGCCCCGCCGTCGCCGACCAGAGGGAGTCAGCGCCCAGCAGCAACAGCCGATACGGCACCGCAAGCAGCTGCCCATAGGGCGGTGCATGGGGCGTTGGAAGCCAGCCACCCCGTGCCGCCACCCACCAGGGGCCCACCGCGTCGCCCAAGGCGGAGGCTACGGGGAGGTGCAGCCAGCGGACATGCACCGCAATGACGAACACGACCAACGCCGTCACCCAAGGCCAGAAACGGCTCACTTGCGGCAGCCCTGGACGAAGCCCGTTCGAATGGCCTCGGCGTCCAGGCCACCGACCGTCCCCGGCACGCACGGCCCACCGGACTCGCGGAGTCCGATGCGGCGTCCCAGCTCGCCAGCATGCACCGCACGACATGTGGGAAGGGCATCCGTGTGGACGGCGAGAAATGCCTGTGCCGAAGCAACGTCCTGCGAACGCCCCATTCGGCCAGGGTTCCTGCGGGGCGGCTCGCCTTCCGGGACCGTCGGGTCGAACGCCAGCCCGACAAGGTCGAGGGGCGACCCGAGCTCCTGACCGGTCCCTCCGATCCAGCCTGCGATCCGCTGCTGGATTCCAAACACGATGACCAACGCCGCGAGGACCGCGCAGATCCGGCTCCGGCCCGCTGCGAGCCCCGCGCCAAGGACAAGCAGCGGCAAGGCCGGCGCCCGGTAGCGAAGCGCGAAGGGATCGAAGCCCATCGCGACCGCGTTGTCCGACCAGAGGTCGTGCCGGAGGAAGGTCGCAGCCCCCAGCCCCAGCAGCCCGAGCCCGGCGAGGACGGCTCCCAAGCCGACGGACCGCCCCCGCCGGACAACCGCCAGGGCGATCCCCAGAGCGGCGAGCAACACAAGCACGACGGTCGCGCCGCAGCCCAGCCATCGCAGGGGTCCGTCTCCATGAGGCCAGCTGCGGCCGGGAAGCAATGGCTCAGACCACCATCGCAGCCATTCGCCCGGTGCGGCCGGCGCGACACCCGTCCAGAAGTCCATCGTCTCGGGCAGGGCTGCGGGCCGGACGACGAGGAACAGGACCAACGGCAGCGCACCCAGGGGAACACCGATGCCGAATGCCAGGAGTGCGCGTCGCCCTCCCAGGATGAGCGCGCCGAGCGCAAGCGCTGGCAGGGCGTGCGCGGAGATCCACGCGTACCACAGCCCGAGCCCGGCAATCCCCCCCCCGACCAGCCCGGCCCAGGGACGCCGCGCAACCGACTGCAGCAGCACCGCTGCGCCGAACGTGAAGGCCGCCGACTCCGCGTGGTTCCCCCAGCCCGTCAACACCAGCTCCCGCCACGCCGCGGGCGCGCCCAGCAGCAGAAGGAGGGCCGCCACTCCACCGCGCCGACCTGCACTGCGTGCAGCGAGGACCACGAGCGAAGCACTTGCGATTCCGTGCAGTCCGAGCGGCACGAGCTTCCAGGCCCCCACGCTGGGCCCGAGCAGCCGCATCGGGCCGGCCCCGAGCAGTGCATCCACGGAGCAACCACCGCAAAACGCACGGTACTGAAGTTCGGCGAGCGCGTCGGCATGGCCACAGGCGACCAGCAGCGCCGCCCGCGCGTTGAGCAATTCCTCGAATGCAGGTCGCGCCATCCCACCCCATGCGAGGTCACCAGCGCCCGCGAGCGCCGTCGTGACCAGAGCGATCAGACCGAGTCGCAAAGCGTCGCAGGCGCCGGCGTGGGGATCAACGGACAGGATGGGTCCCAGGGAGATACGTCCGGCAGTATCATCTCTGATGGACGCCCTGCTGGCGTCCACGCCTCTGGAGCCGCCGTGACCGGCAACAACCCTTCCCCATCTCCGACCGAGGACGGCACGTCCGGGCGCGCGCGCGCCAGCGCCACCACGGCCACCGCCGAGGCGACGACCCTGCGACGGCGCGTCCGCGAGCTGCAGGAGGCCCTCGACGAGGCACGGGCCGCATCGAACTGGTCCCAGGTCGAGGCAGACGCCGCGCGGAACCTCGCAGAGCGCGCACGTGCCGAGGCCAAGCAGACCCGCGAGGAAGCCGAGGCTGCATTCCACGAGGCGGCGTACGCACGCGCCGAGTTCCAGGCCGTGCAGCATCGGCTCGAGGACGCTCGAGGAGCGCTGGACGAGGCCCGCGAGGCCACCGGGGACGCTCGCGCCCAGGCCGAAGCGGCCGAGGAGCGTGCGGAGCGGGCCCAGGCTGCGCGGGACGCTTCCGAGCAGGAAGCTGCCGCAAATCGAGACCGGTTGGCCGCGCTCCAGGCCGACCATGCCATCCTCCAGAAGGAACGCGACGAGGCGCACCAGGACTCGCGTCATGCCTCGGGCGAGGCCGACCGTGCCCGGAAGCGCGCCGACGAGGCACTCCAGCGGGCGCGAACGGCCATCGCCGAACGCGACCGCGCACTCGACGCGGCCGGTGATGCCCGCAGGGAAGCGCACGAGGCCCGGACCGAGCGGGATGCAGCCCATGTGCTCGCCGAACGGATCCGCGGCGAAGCGGCGGAGGCCCGCTCCGCACGAGACCTCGCTCGCGCCGCCGAGAAGGTTGCGAGGGAGGGCCTCGCCGCCGCGGAAGCCGAGCAGGCTGCCGTCGAGGAAGTCCTCGAGCAGACCCGAGCGGATGCCACCCGGAGCGATGCCGAGGCCCGGGAGGCACGCGCTGCGGCAGCCGCGGCGCGTGCTGCAGCGGACGCGGCGAAGCAGGAAGTCGAGGCCGCCACCGAGCGTGCGCGACGGGCATTCGAGGCGCAGGTCGCAGCGACAGACGAGCGGGACACTGCACGCGCATCTCGGGACGAGGCGATGCAGGCGGCCACCCAGTCCGAGGCGCGCGCGATGCGAGCGCTCGAGGAGTCCGATCGCCAGCGCATCCGCGCCCAGGAGGCCCGAGATGCGACAGACGAGCTCCGACAGGTGGTCGCCAAGCGCGAGAACGCCCTGGAGGCCGCCCGCGCCGCTGCGCATGAATCCGCCGCCCGCGCAGAGGCGAGCCTGAAGGCGGCCGAGGACGAGCGCGCTCTTGCGCTTCGCGCCGCCGAGGAGCGGGACGCGGCACGGGAGGATGCCGTCGCGGCGGCTGCCGCCCGCGAACAGGCCTGGCAGGACCGGGATGCTGCACTGGATCGGGCACGGCACGCGGAGAAGACCGCACGCGAGGCCGATGCCCGCGCGCAGACCGCCATCACGGCCGCCTCCGTCGCAGAAGCCCGGACCGCCGAGGCCCGGGAGGCACGGGATACCGCCCGCCACGAGGAGCGGGCCGCGCATGCCGCCGCCGAGACCGCAGCCCAGGCCGAAGCCGTTGCGCGCGCCCAGGCCGAGAGCGCAACGCGAGAACGGGACGCGGCCTTCGACCGCGCCAGTGCGACGCGGGCCGAGTTCCTGGCGACGCGGGCCGAACTGGACGAGCTTCGCGACGAATTCGCGCGGCAGGAGGACCGCCTCCGAACAGCCATCTCGACGCGAGAGGACGCGGAGACCATGGCCGCGCGCTCCGAAGCCGGCCGGATCCAGGAGGCCGCAGCCCGGATCTCCGCAGACCGGACCCGGGACGCGGCACTCGCTCGCGCCGAGGCCGCCGAGGCGCGCGCACGAACCAGCGAAGACAGCGCACTCGCCGCGCGCCAGGAGGCCGCCGAGGCCCGGCAGCAGCGCGATGATGCCCACGCACGAGCCGTCCGGGATGCCGAGCTGCGCGCCGACGCGGAAGGTCGCGCCCAGGCACTCGATGCGGAACTTTCGAGCGTCCGCGCCCAGCTCGATGCCGCCCAGCGCGCAGAGGCAAGTGCAACCGCAGGCCATGCCGCCGCAGAGCGTCGTGCGGAAGCCGCACTGGCGGACCGGGACGCATCCCTGGAGCAGGTGTCCGAGGCGAACCGCGCCCGGGATGCAGCGCTTGCGGATCGGGACGCCGCCCGCGCGGAAGCCGCTCGGGCGACGGCACGAGCCGAGACCGCCGATGCGGCACGCGCGCGCGCAGAGGTCGATCGAGCGGACGCCATCGGAAGCCGCCAGGCCTCCGACGAGCTCGCCGGTGCCGCCAACCTGCGAGCCCAGGAGGCCGCCGCGGCTGCCGAAGATGCCCAGGCCCGGGCCGCAGAGGCAGAGGCCGCACGCATCCGAGCCGAAGCGGCACAGGCCGACGCCCGGGCCCGCGCCGAGAGCGCGCGGGAGGCCGCTGCCGAGGCCCGGGCCCAGGCCCGGGATGCACGGGGCAGGGCCGACCTCGCCGAGGCAGCACGCACGGAGGCAGAAACCGCCCTCGCCGACATCGCTCAAGCCCGAGACGCCGCGGAGCGTTCCCTCGAGACGTTCCGGAACCAGGCATCGGATGACCGCTCCGAGCGGGACCAGATGGCCGAGGCGCGCGCGCATGCGGAGGCCGTCGCCCATGAAGCGGTGGAGCGAGCGGAGACCGCCGCTCGTGCAGCGCTCCGGGCACGCGAAGTGCGAGATCAGGCTCTGGTGGAGCGCGACCGCTCCCAGGCCGACGTCGAGCGCGCCACCGTGGCCCAGGCCACCTCTCGCCAGCTCGCACTCCAGGCGGCAGCCGAGGCGCGCCATGCACGCGACGAGCGGGACATTGCGCTCGCTGCTGCAGAGCGCGCCCAGGCCGAGGCCCGCCGCGCAGCGGACAACGCGGCTCGCGAGCGGGAGCGGGCGGAACGGCTGGCGCAGGAAATCGCCGATGCCCAGGCCCAGGTGGCCGAAGCCGAGCGTCGGGTGCACCTCGCGCGGGAGTCGACCCGCGCCGCCGAGGCCCAGGTCACGGAGAGCGACTCCGTCCTCGAGCGGATGCAGACACGCCTCGATGCAGCAAACACCGCGCGCG
>JAYYRS010000352.1:0-2613 GCA_036126975.1 Myxococcota bacterium | reverse complement strand
GCCGCTGAGCTCCCGCATCCGTGCCGCGGATCCCGCGGCACGCGGGTCGCCAACTCGGAGGCGGGCGACCGCGAGGTGGTAGTGCATCAGGGCGTCCGCAGGGAAGTAGAGGCTGCCCATCAGGGAGGCGGTCTCGGCCTCCGCATGGGCACCGATCTGGTCCGCCACGACCATGGCACCGACGTAGCCTGCGCGACGGAAGTGGTTGGTTTCATATGCTGCCGTGAAGCACTGGAGGGCACGCGCCCGCTCGCCTCGTCGGAGCAGGAGCATCCCGTGTCGGAGGGGGTCGTCCTGGACCTCGACGAGTTCCATCCACGGCGGGGGTTCGAGGCCTGACCCAGGCCCATGCGCAGCGCCAGTGCCGGACCCCGTGAGTACGAGTCCGCAGTCCGCGGTGTGGTGGAAGCCCATCATGTTTTCGACGCCGACGCCGGAGGTCCGGACACCCGCCAGCATCTTCAAAAAGTCGAAGAAGGCAGACCTGGCGGGAAGGTCCCCTGGACCGTCGAAACGGTAGAGGTACAGAAGACACGGCGGGCGGGTTGCGTCCGCGTCTGGCCGCCGCACGTAGTACAGCTGCCGATGGTCCTCATCGGCGACGAAGGCAAGCTCGAGAATCGATTCGTCGCGGGTGCCCACCCCGAGCACCCGGCGGAGAAACGCAACCACCTCACCGGCAAAGTCTCCAGCCGCCATGCCGGGACTGTCCACGACCCGCGCCGCCGACCACCCGTAGCGGGCAAAGTAGGATTTGCGCAGCTGCCGAATGCGCTGCTCGCAGTGTCGGACCTCCGCGCGCACCAGCTCGGAGTCTTCGTAGCGGCGCTCGGCGGAGGAGATCCGCTTCTGGTACAGCTGCACGGAGTCTTCAAAGGAATACTGGCGCACCGCGCCGTCTCGTCCAACGATCTCGACGGGAAAGTCCACCAGGAGGGTGTAGTCCTTCCGCGTGTAGCGGCGAAGCTTGCGGCCCTTGTCCATCGCGCTCCGCAGAAACCGTCCACTCCAAAGCTACCACCGGCTCGGGTCTCCCACAAGACGCCCTTGCGGGCCCTTTCCGGAGATGCGATCGGCGTGAAATAAACCAAGGCGGTCGCACGTCGTGACACCACCGACGCCGTGGCACGAACCACGCCAGAGGAGATCCGCCCTGTCCCTTCGCCTCCACGACAACCTGTTCGATGAAAAAGCCCGCATCCGTCTCGCCGCAGGTGGTGACCAGCAGGCACGCGCGTGGATCGTGGAGCGGTACACCCCCATCGTCTACCGCTACGCCCGGCGGATGTTGCGGCATGAACAGGATGCGCGAGACGCGACGCAGGACACCCTCGTCAAGGTCCTCCGATCGCTCGATCGCTACGACGACCAGTGGCGCTTCACCACCTGGGTCGTCGGCATTGCACGGAACACCTGCATCGACGAGTTCCGGAAACGGCGTCGCCGATCTGACTTCGAGGCCCCCGAGCTGGCAGACCCAGGCCCCGCACCCGACTCCCTCGCCGCTCGAAACGTGCGCGCAGAGCGCCTGCACGAAGCATTGGACGCACTCACGCCGCTGTACCGGGATGTCCTGGTCCTGTACCATTTCGAGCACCTCAAGTACCAGGAGATCGCTGACTTGCTCGGCATTCCCATCGGTACCGTGATGAACCGGATCTTCCGGGCCCGCCGGAAGCTTCGGGCGGCGTATGAGGCGCAGGATGCGAAGCTGCCGCATGCCATCGCGAGCGGAGCATGACGTGGGTGCATCCCCCAGACTCGCTGCTCGAGGCGTTCATGTCCGGGACACTGGGCGACGGCGACTCGCCGGAGGCGGTTCGGATCGCGCTGCACCTCGACGCATGTCCAGCCTGTTCCGCGCGGAGTGCGGCGCTGGACCCGATGGCCCGCGGATTTGCTTCGATGGATGGGCCTGCAGTCCCGGAAGGCCTCGTGGATGCCGTTGCTCGCGCGGCCCTCGCTCCTGACGCAACTCCGACCTCGATGATGCTCACGCATGCCGCCGAGCTGGCGGTCGCTGCGGGGCTGCTTCTCGCGGCGACTGGCCTCTTCGTCGCGTTCGGGTCGCCAGGAGACGTCTTCGTGACGGCTGTGGCGGTCGTGGGGGCCCTCGCAGCCACCACTGCGTCCCTTGCGGCGGCCATGGTGAGCCCCATCGCGACCGCAACATTCATCGCGGGCGTCGGGCTGGCCGCGAGCGTCGTGACCGTCGGCCGGCACGCCAGCCGGTCCCGGAAGGCGGCGTGACGTTCGGCCTGGTCCTTGTTGGGGCCCTGGCGAGCGCGGCGGAACCCGGATCGTCCGCGTCCGTGCCATTCGAACCGGAGGGCGACCGGGCAGCAGTCGCCGTGATGGCGGGTTCCGAGTCGCCGCCGCCCTCCCGGGCGGACCCGGCGGCTTCGGCAGAGACGGGGGAGACCGGGTTGACGGGCGAGACGGAGGCGGTCCGCTGGCGTGACGCACTTCGGCGCATCGAGCTGCTCGAGTCGCGGTTGGCGGAGATGGAAGCATCCGTCCACGGGCCTCCGTCCGGGGCGCTGTCCGATGCTGTCGTCGCGGAGCCCGTGACGGTGGCGGGTCCGGTCGTGGTGGGTGCCGGAGATGTCGTCG
>JAYYRS010000351.1:0-4380 GCA_036126975.1 Myxococcota bacterium | reverse complement strand
CAGCCGGCGTCGGCGTCGTGAACATCGACAACGGATTCGGCGCGGCCGTGCTGGCATCCCGCATCAACCACGGAAGCGTCTCATGAGCCGGACCCTCTACGTGGACCCGGTCGCGGGACTCGCCGGGGACATGCTGTGCGGTGCGCTGCTCGACGCGGGAGGCGACCTCGAGGAGCTTCGAAGCGCGCTTGCCGTACTCGGGATCGATGGCGTCGCAGTGGATGCGACTCCGGTTCGTCGCGGCAGCTTCTCCTGCGTGCATTTTTCGGTGCGCTCTACAACGTCGGACGCTCCGCCTTCCGAGCTCCACCATCATCATCATCATCACCACCATGACCATCAGGACCAGACGGGCGTCGCGACCGAGCCCGGCTTCCCGGGGCAACCCGCGCGGACACTGGAGACGATGTTCCAGCTGATCGACGGCGCCGGGATGCCAGCACGTGCACGCCGTCGAGCGCGCTCCGTCTTCCAGCACCTCGCCGAAGCCGAAGGCAGCATGCACGGCCAGCCCCCCGAGGCAGTCCACTTCCACGAGGTGGGGGGCGTCGATGCACTCTTCGACATCGTCGGCGCCTGCCTCCTCCTCGAGCAGCTCGACGTCGACCGCGTGGTCTGCGGTCCGCTTCCACTCGGGTCGGGCACGGTTCGCTGCGCGCACGGCGAGGTACCGCTGCCGGCGCCCGCGACCGTCGCCCTCCTCCGCGGCTGGCCGATCCGGACCGGGCACCCGGGCGCCGAGCGGACGACGCCAACCGGCGCCGCCCTGATGGCCGCGATCGCAGCGCCCGGACCGATCCCTCCGATGATTCTGGAGACGCAGGGGATCGGCGCGGGTTCTCGCAACCCGGACGACCACGCCAACGTGTGTCGCGTGCTGCTCGGGGTGGAGCGGGACCCGTCATCCGCCGACGAGGTCGTGGTCCTCACGTCCCAGATGGACGACATCACGGGAGAACACCTTCCGTCCCTGCTCGAGGCCCTCCTCACCGCAGGCGCGTTGGACGTGACCGCGACTCCCGTCCTCATGAAGAAGGGCCGCAGCGGCCTCGCCGTCGAGGCACTCGCCCGTCCTCCGGCCGTGGACGCCGTCACCGAGGCCATGCTCCGACACGGCAGTACATTCGGCGTCCGGCGCCATGCTGTGCGGCGGACCGTCCTCGACCGATGGCACGCCTCCGTTGAAACGCCATGGGGCCCCGTTCGGGTCAAGGTCGGCGCGCTGCGGGGGGAGATCCTCCACACGGCACCGGAATACGAAGACGTTGCGCGGGTGGCTCGAGAGGCCGGGCAGCCCGTGCTTCGCGTACACTACGAGGCGATCCGTGCGTTCAGGAGCGCGGCCCCACCGGAGGACTCCGAGCGCCCATGAGCGACGTGTACATCCTCGGCGAACTCCCGACAGCCACTGCGGCTGCGCTCGATGCCGTCGGACTGCGGACCGGTCCCCAGGGGACCGTCGCGGTCGGCATCTGGCCGCCGGCGCATGGGCCGGACGGCTCCAGCGAGCGGCTGTTCGTTGCCCTCGTCGAGGACGCCGGGCACGCGGCGGAGGCCATAGAGGCCGGTGCGGTCGCCACGCTGCTGCGGCCTGTCTCTCCTGCCATGGTTCGTGCGACGGTCCTTCCACTGGTCCGGGCGAGCACCGCCGCGCAGGCTCACCTGCGCAGCGCACGGCGCGCATCTCGCCGCGCCATGGCCGAGCTCCAATCGACCCGGGACCTGCTGGGTCGGCTGATCGATGCGACACCGAATCCCGTCATGGCTTCGGACATGCAGGGGCGGGTGCTCGTATTCAATCGCGCAGCCGAGGCGGCGCTCGGCTACGAGTCCCGTTGGGCTCGCGATCACATGCATGTGACCGAGATCTATGCAGACCCAGGCATCGCGCGCAGCGTGCTGTCGGGAATCCGGGATTCGCCAAGCGGCATGCTCCAGTCCGTCGAAGTCCGGCTCCGCGCCCGCTCCGGAGAGCAGATCCCGGTGCTCCTGAGCGCCGCGGAGGTCTATGCAGCGGATGGGATGCCGATCGCGACCGTGGGCGTATTCGAGGACCAGAGACAGGAGGTGGCGCTTCGTCACCGCCTCGAGGAGACGACCGAGCAGTTGATCGCGAGCGAGAAGCGGGCCGCAGCCATCGAGGTCGCCGGTGCGGCCGCTCACGAGTTGAACCAGCCGCTGACGACGGTGATGGGCGCACTCGAGATGCTGGAGATGCGGGCCGACCTGCCCGAGGACGTCCACCGACGGGTGGAGCGGGCCTACGTCCAGCTGGAGCGGATGGCAGAGATTGTTCGTCGCCTCGGCGACGCGAACCGAACGAGTTCGAAGCGGTATGTGGGGCGGGCCCACATCCCCGACCTCAACGCCACGGTGGAGTGACCATCATGTACCCGACCATCCTCGTGATGCTGGCGTTCGACGAGCGCGACCAGGACGTCCTCGACGCAGCCGCGAGCATCGCGCCAGCGGTCGGGCTGCAGCGGGTCCTGCTCGCCCATGTCCATCGACAGGACCCCTTTCCCGATTGGATGTCATCTGCCGAGGTCCATTCGCCAGCGCCCCCCGCGGCCCTCGACGAGGCCACGGCAGCACTCCGGGCACGCCTGCCCGGCATCGACGTCGTCGGGATCCATGCGGTCGGATCCCCGCCCGAGCAGCTCCAGCGCATTGTCGCCCAGGAGGACGTCGACCTACTGGTCATCGGACGGAACGCGGCCGTCGACAACGACAGCGGATGGGGCCCGTCCGGACGCGAGCTCCTGCGCGCCGTGACCTGCAGCGCGCTTGTGGTGCCAAGAGACGCAGAGGTGGACCTGGCCACCGCGGTGGTCGGCCTCGACTTCTCCCACGGCTCGACCAGCGCGCTCAGGGCCGCCGCCCAGATCGCAGCACGGACGGATGCCGTCTACCAATATGACCTTCGCGCCGTCGCCGTGGGCACGCAGACGGAGGCCGCGTTCGCGGAGCGGATCGAGGCCGCCGCGCGCGCCCACTTCGAGGAGGACGTGCTGCCCGCGCTCGGTGACGTGCGACGGCCGACCTTCAGCATCATCCAGGCCGAAAAGGCCTCGAGCACGCTCATCGACCGCGCGGCGGACAAGCTGCTCGTCGTCGGATCCCGTGGGATGACCCGCCTCGCGACCCTCCTGCTCGGGTCCACCGCCGAGGTGACCGCGGGCCGCGCGCGCGGCCCCGTGCTCATCGTCCGTACGAAGGGCGAGCAGCTCGGTCTGCTCGCGGGGCTCGTCCACCGCTGAGAACAGGAACCTCCTTGACCACGCTCTCCCGCTCCCTGGTACGGGCCATGGCCGCCACCGTGCTGGCCATCACCCCGCGCATCGGCACTGCCACCACACCTGCGGAGATTCTCGAGGGAGCCCGGCAGGCCCAGAAGGTCGACCGTTCGATACAGATCGTACGGATGACCCTCGTGTCTCGCAGTGGTGCGGAGCGGGTGCGGGAGTTCGAGCTGCGTGTCCGGCGCGATGGCGAGGTCCTCAAGTCCTGGACGCGGTTCCGGTTCCCTGCAGACGTTGCGGGAACCCAGCTCGTGGTCGTCGACAACCCAGACCGCGTCGACGAGCAGCTCCTCTACCTTCCCGCTCTGAAGCGGGTCAACCGGATCGCGGGTCGGGCCCGGTCCGGTTCGTTCATGGGCTCGGACTTCCGGTTTGAGGACCTCGAGCTTGCCGGTGCGAGCGAGGCGACGGCGTCCCTGGTGTCCGAAGACCCCTCGACCTGGGTGCTGGACGCCACGCCGGGCCAGGGTTCCAGCTACGGGCGGCTCCGGATGCACGTGGCGCGTGCAGACTACCTGCCGCGCAGGGTGGAGTACTTCGACAAGAAGGGTGCACCTGTGAAGGTGCTTGTTGTGGAGGAGGTCATCGTCGACCGCGGCATCGCGATTCCGAAGCTGTCCGTCATGCAAGATCTCAAGCGCGGCACGCGAACCCGGATGGAGGTCCTGTCTCACCGACTGGACGTCCCCGCGTCGGAGATACCGGATGAGACATTCACCGCAGCCTGGATGGAGCGTGCCCTCTAGTGCTGGCGCTCCTGTCTTCCAGCCCCGCACTCGCCGTGGAGACGGCGCTCATGGTCACCCCCCTCGTGGCGGTGGACCTGAAACGGGATCGGGCCCCCGAGGATACCGTCGAGGCTTGGACCCGGTTCGACGCGCGCGCGAGCGGCGGAGACGCCGAAAGCGTCTGGAAGATCGCGGTCCGTGCAGAGCATGCGGTGCGGGTCGGCAGGGCGGACGCAGGCGGGGATACCGAGGCCGAGTGGTGGGTCTCCGCCGGTGAGTCGGGATGGGAGGGCCCCGTGGGTCCCCTCCGCGTTCGCGCCGGGTACCTCATCGAGCGCTGGGGACGGCTG